>CBDUSV010000233.1:0-5073 GCA_965369885.1 uncultured bacterium | reverse complement strand
TGTGGTTATAGGACTTTTCTTCCCTTTCCGTATAAGCAAAGAACGAGTATTCGAACTTGTTGTCGATGGGATACTTTCCCGACGCGATCTTCTTGGGGGTCTTGTCGGCAAACTCGCCTTCCAAGTTGTAGATCTCATCCAAGAAATACTCATCCCGCAAATGGGAATCCAGATCGATCGTAAACATGCGTTTTCTCTCCCCTATTCGTGGCTGGCTAAATTACAAGTTTGCCGCCTGGATCAAAGGGCGGATATGCCCAATTTCCGCCCCAAAACTATTGTTTTCATACTAACCTTGTTTGCGCATTTGGTCAATCGTGGGCACCGCTGGCGGGGGTTGACGTTAGGATGTCCGGAACAAGCTGGGACCACCCCAATTCGACCAATTACGAACCTTCACGGCGATAATTGGGTATGAACAATTTCTGGCCATCAATCTTAAATGTGCCGATGGCATTTTGCCCTTCTGATGACGTGATCCACTTTATCAATGTACGGCCCTCAAGCGCGTGTACATGAGGGTGCTTGGCGGGATTAACAAGCATAATGCCATATTGATTGAATAAGCGAGGATCACCCTCAACCAGCAATGAAAGTTGTTTTCGATTTCGAAAACTCAGCCATGTCCCCCGATCTGAAAGCGTATATGCCTTCATGCCCACGGCTATGTTGAGCGCAGCCCCCATTCCGGCGCCAACTTCGCTGTACCATGGATTGGCCCTGTCGCTGGGTTCAATTCCAGCCAATGCCCATAACCTGCGCTCAGCCTTGTGGGTTCCACTATCATCGCCACGTGAAACAAAAGGGGCTTTAGCATTTTTGATCGTGACCAGCGCTCTAACAATGTCATTAACACCCTTTATTCCAGCCGGATCATTGATGTGACCGACCATGATGAAGTCGTTATACATGACCTCACGGCGCTCTACCCCATGACCGTCAGCAACAAATTTAAGTTCCGAAAACTTGTCATGCACAAGCAGCACGTCGGCATCACCGTTGCGGGCGGCGCGAAGAGCTTGACCCGTCCCAAGCGCAACGACGTTTACCTTTATCCCGGTCTTGGCTTCGAAAATTGGTAACAGATGAGAAAATAGACCTGAATTGTCTGTCGACGTGGTCGAGAGCAGCAACACGGTTTTTTCTGATGCCAATGCAGGCAAGGATGCGGCCACTATCAGCAAGGTAAAAATTACAAGACGTGAGAAATTTAATCTGACCGGCATCACCTGATTTCTTCCTGATATGAATATATATGATTTTTTATCAGTTAATGGCGTAACTCAGTCCAATCAAGGTGAAGCTAACACAAGCTGGGGCGGTGGTGGGGATAATCATGGATGAGCCAGTCAGTACATGGAGCAATCGCCAAGTGGCCGCTCTCGGTTATCCATCACGGCGGGTACGGCATCGGCTTGGTGAAATCCGAAAGTGCACGGTGCCAGTGGTTCCCTTGACCACCGGCGAATTGTGCTAAGAACCGTTCCATGTTGCGGATCGACGATCTTACCTACCGGATCGGCGGGCGGGCCCTGATGGAGGGCGCCCGGCTGTCCGTGCCGGCCGGCGCCAAGGTCGGGTTGGTGGGGCGAAACGGCGCCGGCAAGACCACCCTTCTGCGCCTCATCGCGGGAGAACTGCAGCCCGATGCGGGCCGCATCAGCGGGCCGGCCAGGGACCGCATCGCGGTCATGTCCCAGCAGGCGCCGGGGGGGCCTGAAAGCCTGCTGGAGGCTGTGCTCTCAGCCGATGAGGCCCGCACCCGGCTGCTGGCGGAGGCCAACTCGGAGGCCGATCCTCACCACTTGGGCGAGATCCATGCCCGCCTCGACCACATGGGCGCACATGCCGCGCCGGCCCGCGCCGCCACCATCCTGGCTGGGCTGGGCTTCCCCGAGGCGGCCCAGTCGGGGTCCTGCGCGGCGCTGTCGGGCGGGCTTCGCATGCGCATTGCGCTGGCCCGGGTGCTGTTCTCCGCGTCGGAGCTGATGCTGCTGGACGAGCCCAGCAACCATCTCGACCTCGAGAGCACGCTGTGGCTGGAATCCTATCTGGCATCCCATTCCGGCACCTTGGTTCTGGTCAGCCACGACCGCCGGCTGCTCGACCGGGTGACCCAGCGCACCGTGCACCTGGCGAACGGACGGTTGGAGTCGTACCGCGGCGGCTATTCGACCTTCGAACGTACGCTCCGGGAGCGGCGCGAAAGCCAGCGCCGCGGCGACGCCCGGCTGGCCGCCCAGCGCCGCCACATGACCGCCTTCATCGAACGCTTCCGCGCCAAGGCGACAAAGGCGCGCCAGGCGCAAAGCCGGATCAAGATGCTGGAGCGTCTCGAGACCGGCCCACCGGTCATCGATGAGGCGCCGGTGAACTTCGATTTCCCCGACCCCGGGATGCTGCCGCCGCCTATCCTCACGCTGGACCGCGCTGCGGTGGGTTACGGCGACGCGGCGCCGGTGCTCTCAGGGCTTGATCTCCGCATCGACTTGGACGACCGCATGGCGCTGGTGGGGCGCAACGGCAACGGCAAGTCGACCCTGGCGCGGCTTCTGGCGGGCCGGCTCAAGGCTTCCGCCGGTACGGTGCTGAGGCCGGGCAAGCTCCGCATCGGCTATTTTGCCCAGCACCAGACCGAGGAGTTGGACCTCGACGCCAGCGGTTATATACATCTGGTACGGCTCGAAACCGACACGCCGGAGCCGAAGCTGCGCGGCCATCTCGGCCGCTTCGGGTTCTCGGGCGCCGCCGCCGACGTTCCGGCCGGCCAGCTTTCCGGCGGCGAGAAGGCGCGATTGCTGCTGGCGCTGATGAGCCGGGCGGCGCCCCACATGCTGATCCTGGACGAGCCCACCAACCATCTCGATATCGAGGCGCGCGAAGCCTTCGCGGCGGCGCTCAATGCCTTTTCCGGCGCCGTGGTGCTGATCACCCACGATGCCCATCTAATCGCGCTTTGTGCCGAGCGGCTTTACCTGGTGGCGGACGGCACCTTGCGGCCCTTCGACGGCGATGTCGACGCCTATATGGCGTGGTCGCTGACAGCCGAGGCAAAGCCCAAAACCGAGGCGCGCAACGGCGGCCAACAAAGGGAATCCCGCCGCGACACGCGCCGCCGGGCAGCCGAGACCCGCGCCGGTCTGTCAGGCCTCACACGTCAAGTCCGCGATGCCGACGCCGGTCTTGACGCGGTCAACAAGGAAAAAGCGGAGATCGAGAAATGCCTGGCCGACCCCTTGGTCTATGACGGCCCACCGGAGACCTTGCGCGAACTCCTCAAACAACAAGGCGACATCGCAAAACGTCTGGCGGAGGCGGAAGCCGAATGGCTTGCCGCCCACGACGCCCTGGACACCGCCCGGCGCTAGCTATTTTGGCCCTTAGCCAAAAGAAAAAGCCCGCCAACTCATTGAGTTAACGGGCTAATATTTGGTTGGGGGGGCACGCAGCACCCCAGTGCATAACTCGCCCATAATGGTCGTTAATGTCTAACCAATTGCTGGAGACCCTGCAATGGCCGCACGCCACTGTAATTTCGTTAATCGAGTTACTTAGACTCCTTGCGCGCCTATTTCAGCGGTGCCGCCTACGTCTTCCCGTTTTTTTCCTCCAATCCCTCGCCAGCCGCTGCGGGAGGCACAGATGGGAGCAGCGAACTGATTCCGCGTCTCGGTGGCCCAAATCCGCCCCTGGATACCTTTTGTTTCACAAGTTGACTAGCAATTAGCGTCACAGACATATATTAGAACTGCATCCACGTTGAATTCCGCACCACCGATGCGTCCTTGGATTCAATTACAGTGACATTGCGAAAATTTACGCCAAAGAATTCCTGAAATGGGACTTCCCATCCATAGATTCCGTTTTTCTGCGGAAACCCTCAGCGTTTATTCCCAGCGTCAGGCATTGGCCCTCGTCGTCTTGATCATGATCAAGATAGGATTTTCGATCTGGAATTTTTCCCAATATTATCTTCCGGATCAACCTGACGCCGTGCTTCACCTCAGCCGTGTATACACCTGCGGGATTCAGTCGAAAAATATCTATTATAATCAACCGGTCTATTATTTTATGGCCTGTCCATTAGTGTTTGCGTCGGTTCTGATTGAATTAGATCAATGGGATAGATTGGGGGAGTTGTTTGGCAAGACGCCATCAGGGGAAGGTCAACTTGCCGCAAAGGCTCATAAGCTTAATCTAGGAAAAGTCGTCATTGGTTTGCCTGGGTCTTTTTTACAAATTGTAAATCTGATTTTCCTGCTCACATTTTATTACCTGTGGTCCTTTAAACTTTTTCCGCTCCTGACTGGCAATCCGACAAGTGCGTTTTATGCCAGCATTTTTTTACTCTCATTGCCCGGTTATCAACATCTTGCAATGATGATCCATCCCGACAATTTCCTGATTTTTGCCGAGGCTGTAGCTTTTTGTTACTGGTTGGTTGTCAGCAGGAAAAGCGAAATATCCTTACGGGATATATGTAATGTGGGGCTCGTGTTCGGGGTTCTATCGATGACAAGGCCGTTTGCGGTTGTCCCGCTGGCCTGTTTGTCGGCCTCGGTATTGGTCCATCTCTGGCGGCGAGCCGGATCCAAAACGGTTGTGGAAGCGGTCAAACATATTGCCGTTCCCGTATTGGCATTTTCGACTATCTTGGTCGTGATTGGCGGTAGCTGGTGGGTGTACCGCTATGCAACCCTTGGTCAAATTTTAGATGAAACGGATAAGAGGTTAAATTACTACGAATTCTCTTTGGATCGTTTCAAAAGGTTTGATTACAAGTCCTATTATTTGACCCTGCACCCGGTCGGACTTCTCAAGACACCAAACCGAAATTTCAGGCCTTATGAAGCCGAAATAGCTCGCGGGAAGGCCAGCGGGAAGATAAGAATGAAAAACAGCTTCCCAACCGTATTGATGTCCGATTTTTGGGGTGACCACTGGCTTTATTTTTCGGGGCCCAAATTTCAGGACAGAAAAGTTGGGTTCAAGCGAATCATACTTGTTTACACGATGCTTCTGACACCGATCTTCCTTGTGATGGTAGTTGGTGGAACCTATCGAATGGTTCGC
>CBDUSV010000232.1:0-5114 GCA_965369885.1 uncultured bacterium | reverse complement strand
GCCCCCCAACCGGTGCAGGTTCGCCGTGGCGATCCTCGTGATAGAAGTGTGACTTATCTATGATTTAATTCAGGCCTCGGCCAAGGTCTCGAAATCTTCCTTGAAGGCGCCGCATTCGGGGCACCACCAATCCCTCGACAGCTCCTCGAACGAGGTGCCGCACTGGACGCCGCCTTCATGGTCTCCCTTGGCGGGATCGAAGATGTAATCGCAAACCGTACAAAGGTGTTTTTGCATTTTTTATTCCCCCCTTACGCACATCAACAACCCAATTGGAAACTCATGACCGGCTGCTAATGCTGGCTGCTCGCGGCCTGACGGTCTTCGATGACTTGATCGGCCTCTCTGCCGGTGAACTCCTGGAGATGGTCGAATTCATAGGTGAAGGTTCCGACCCCGACGGTGAGCGAGCGGAGCTCGTTGATCAAATCCTGAATTTCCGATTGCGGCATGTTGGCGGAGATCTCGTCCCAGCCCTTCCAGCCCAGCTTGGCGTCGAAGCCGAGGAACTGGCCGCGCCGCCCGCTGATCAGCCTTTGCACCTTCGAGGTGAACTCGGACGGCGCCGAAATCCGCACCAAATAAATCGGCTCGAGCAACACCGGTGCGCACTTGGCCATGCCTTCGGTCATGGCCAGGCGGGCGGCCTGCTTGAAGGCCTGTTCGGAGCTGTCCACCGCGTGGAAGGCGCCGTCGGTCAGCGTCACCGCGATATCGACCGTCGGGAAGCCCAAGGGCCCCTTATTGAGGAAATCCTTGACCCCGGCCTCGACGGCGGGGATGTACTGGCGCGGCACGGAGCCGCCGGAGATGGTCTGATCGAAATTGAAGCCGGAACCCCGGGGCAGCGGCTTGATATCGAGATGGACATCGCCGAACTGGCCGTGGCCGCCGGTCTGGTGCTTGAAGCGGGCATGCTGCGACACCGCCTTGCGGATCGATTCCTTATAGGCGACCTGGGGCCGCTGCTTGTTGATCTTGAGGTTGTATTTGTTGGCGAGGCGCTCGAAGGCGAGTTGCAGATGCATGTCGCCCTGGCCCCACAGTAAGAGCTCGTTGGTATCGGCATTCTGTTCGCGCGCCAGCGACGGGTCTTCCTCCGCCAGCTTGGTCAAGGCGGTCGAAAGCTTGACCTCGTCGCCGTGGCTTTGGGCCTCGACGGCAAGGGCATAGACCGGCGTGATCGACTCCGACCAGCTGAGATCCTCGTCCGCTTCGCCCGACGGGGTCAAGACATCGCCGGTGTTGATCTCGTCCATGCGGCCAAGGGCCACCACCTCGCCGATGCCGGCGCTATCGATCTTCTCCGAATGCTGGCCTTGCACGCGGAACAGACCCGAAACCCGGTCGCCATTGAGGGTCATGCTGTCCTTGACGGTGCCGCGCCAGATGCGCGCCAGGGACATCTTGCCGACATGGGCCAGGAATGAGGTCTTGAACACCTGGGCCAGGGTGTCGCCGGCAGCGATGATGCCATGGCGCGCCGCGGTTTCCGACGGCGGCGGCACCTCATGGCGCAACAGTTTCAACAGCCTGGTGACGCCGGAATTCTGTTCCCCGGCGCCGAGCAGCACCGGCACGATCAGCCCTTGCGTCAGGTCCTTGGCCAGGTCCTGATAGACCGCGGTTTTCTCGGGGATGATGTCTTCCAGGAGCTGTTCAAGAATCTCGTCATTGAAGTCGGCGATGGTCTCGAGCAGCTCGGTGCGGGCGCCGTCCTTGCGTTCCGTCATGTCGTCGGGAATCGGAATCAGGTCCGAAGGCTCGCCCGGCTTGTACTTGTAAGCGCGCTCGCTGACCAGATCGACATAGCCGGTGATGTCTTCGCCCTCCCGGATCGGCACCTGTCGCAGGGCCAATGGCAGGTTGGAGATGCCCTGCAGGGCCTCCATGAGATCGCGCACCCGCACCGTCGCGTGATCCATCTTGTTGATGAACAGGATGTGGGGGATGTCATGGTCCTGGATGAACTTGATGATGGGCGCCATGACGGTGGCTTTTTCGATCTCGGGTTCGCAGACCACGATGGCGGCATCGACCGCCATCAGGGCGTTCTGATATTCCTGGACCAGTTCGATGGATCCGGGACAGTCGAGAAAGGTCCAATGGTCGCCCAGGAATTCGGCGGACGCCACGGTGACCTCGGTACTGATCTGCCGGGACCGCGCCTCTGGGGACCAATCCCCGATGGTGTTGCTTTCCTTGACCGTGCCCTTGCGCGGCACCGCCCCACATACATAGAGCATGCTTTCCATCAGGGACGTCTTGCCGCTGAGATAGGAACCGACCAGCGCCACGCAGCGCGGTCCTGAATCTTGGGAATCGCTCACTTTTATTCTCCCCGTGAAGCATTCCGACCGTCTCCGCCCGCCAAGGGTTGCGGACCCGTGGGCCCCGGGGCCGGTCTGGTGCCGTCATCTTTGATCTATGCCCTAGAATCTCCCAGTCCCAGCGCAAGGATGCAACAGAAAAATGAGAAAATGACGATGGAAGATTCCAGAGCCGCCACTGGGGCCGCTTCCGCGACCGATGGGGAGTCTATTTCAGGGCGGCGCAGGCGGCGATAATGCGCTTTCCCGCCTCGGCCAAGGCCTCGGTGGAGGTGGCATATGAGATGCGGAAAGCAGCACTTAGCCCGAAGGCATCGCCCTGGACCACCGCAACCCCTTGGGATTCCAACAGATAGGTGACGAAATCGGTGTCGGTCTCGATGGTCTTGCCGTCCGGCGTGGTCTTGCCGATGGTGCCCCGGCAGGACGGATAGACATAAAAGGCGCCCTCCGGCGTGGGACAGAACAATCCCTCGGCCTGGTTGAGAAGCTCGACCATCAAATCGCGGCGCTGCTTGAAGACCGCGCAGCGCTCGGGGATGAAGTCCTGCGGGCCGGTCAAGGCCTCGATCGAGGCCGCCTGGCTGATCGAGCACGGATTCGACGTGCTCTGGGACTGGATCTTGGCCATGGCCTTGATGATCTCGACCGGCCCGCCGGCATAGCCGATGCGCCAGCCGGTCATGGCGTAGGCCTTGGACACCCCGTTGAGGGTGAGACAGCGGTCATGGAGGCCCGGCTCGACCTGAACCGGGGTGACGAACTCGAAATCGTCATAGACCAGGTGTTCATATATGTCGTCGCTCAGCACATGGACATGGGGATGGCGCATGAGGACATCGCACAGCGCCTTGAGCTCATCGCGGCCCAAGGCGGCCCCGGTCGGGTTCGAGGGCGAATTGAGGATCAGCCATTTGGTCTTGGGCGTGATCGCCGCCTCCAGATCCTCGGGCTTCATCTTGAAATTCTGATCCATCGGACACACCACCACCACCGGGGTGCCGCCCGCCAGCAGCACGATGTCCGGGTAGGACACCCAATAGGGCGCCGGGATGATGACCTCGTCGCCGGGGTCCAGGGTCGCCAGCATGGCGTTGAAGATGACGTGCTTGCCGCCGCAGGCGATGTTGATCTGGTCGGGCTGGTAATCGAGGCCGTTCTCGCGGCGGAACTTGCCGCACACCGCCTCTTTGAGGGCCGGGGTGCCGTCAGCCTGGGTGTATTTGGTCTCGCCCCGCTTCATGGCGGCGATGGCGGCATCCTTGATGTTGTCGGGGGTGTCGAAATCGGGCTCGCCGGCGCCGAGGCCGATGACGTCGCGGCCCTCGGCCTTGAGCTTGGCGGCGAGCGCCGTCACCGCCATGGTCGGCGATGGTTTGATGTTGCTAAGACGGCTGGCGATCAGGGACATGGTGGCAAGCGACATTCAAGAAACGCGTTCACCGGTAAGCTACGCCCACCGCCGTGACCGCGCAACCGTCAAGGGCGGGGAAATGGCTGGGGCGGGCACCGGGTGTGATCCGGCGCCCGCCCCTGGGAATGTCTTCAACTCAAGTCCGTTACTGGCCGTGACTGGGGGCCGTTACTTGGTGCAATCCACCAGCTTGGCCTCTGAGTTGATTTTGGGCCAGGTGAACTGACAGGTCATGCCGACCTTGACCGCCTTGCGCTTGACCGTCTTGCCGTTGATGGTGACGGTGGTGCGCGACTTCGAAATCTTGGCCTTGAGCTCCTTGCCCTTGACCTTGATGAAGATGCTGCGGCCCTTGCGCTTGATCTTGCTGACCTTGCCCTTGTGCTTCAGCATCGCAACTTTCATCCTGGTGATCTTCTTCAACAGGGCGATGATTTCGGGCGACTGTTTGACGATCGACTTGACCAGGCGGGTCACGTCGTCGCCATAGGCCGGATTGATGGTGCGGTGGGCCTTCTTGGCATCGGCGCGCAATCCGGGGCTTTCGAACGACTGTTTGTAGACCTTGCGCAACAGCTTGAGCCGGTCCGGTACGATTTTCGGTGGCCCGGCGACGAAACGCGAAATCGTCGATTGACGGCTCATCAGCGCAACCACGTCCTTGGCCATCTGGGTCTTGGCCACGTCCTTGGCCCGGGGCACATTGGGCAGGATGTCACCGAACTGGAGCACGATCTTGCCGGCGTGGCCGACCATGATCGCCTCGGTCGAGCTGAGGCCGAGGATATGGCCGTCGATCTCGCCACGCAGCATGCCCATGACACGCTCGCTACCCGTATAGCCCGGCAGCACCTTGATCGGGATGCCGAAGGTATGGGCGATCATGTGGGCTTCGTTATGGGCGCCGGAACCGACACCGGAGGTGCCGAACTGGATCGGGCGTTTGGTATTCTGCATGTCCTTGAAGGAGCGGTAGGGTGATTTGGCGCTCATGAACATGACCCGGATGTCGGTGTCGGCCTTGCCGATCCACGACATCTTGGTGAGGTCGTATTTCACCCCCCTGCGCTCGACCATCTGGGCGTAGGTCAGCCCGGTGGTGAAAGACCCGATGGTCAGCCCGTCGGGCTTGGAATGGTAGATCTTGTTGGCCCCAATGATATGTCCCGCGCCGGGCACGTTGCGAACCACGATGGTGGTGCCGGGCAGGAACTGCTTCATGTGGCGGGTCAGAAGCCGGCCATAGTAATCGGCGCCACCGCCGGTGCCGGTGGAAACGATATAGGTGAGCGTCTTGCCCTTATAGAATTCAGCCGCGCTTTTGCCCTTGGCCAGCGCCCCGGGCAGCGCCATGGCGGTGGCGAAAATCA
>CBDUSV010000231.1:0-5114 GCA_965369885.1 uncultured bacterium | reverse complement strand
AGCTCGGCGACATCGTCGGCGTGGAACAGTTTGATCAACTGGTCGACCTGGCCGAACATGGGCAGCATCAGATCGCGCTTCTGGGCGAGGTCGAGGGCGATGTCCAGGTCCTTTTCCTGCCAGGTGAAGCGGGTTTCGTCCCAGCGTTCCAGGGTGCCGTTGGTGCCCGGCATCTGAAGCAAGGTCTCGCGCAGCTTCTGGCCGTTGATGCCATAGGCCTTGCCCAGCAGAATGGCCTCGTAATTGGCGATGGAGTGGGCCCAGTGCAGCATGTTGTTGATGGTCTTGCCGAGCTCGCCGCAGCCCAGGGCGCCGAGATGATGGACGGCGCGGCTGTAGCATTCCAGCACCGGCCGCACCTTGGCGACGTCGCGCTTGGAGCCGCCGATGGTGGTGGCCAGGGTGCCGTCGCGCGCCCCGTCGAGGCCGAAACACACCGGAGCGTCGACCACGCCCATGCCGCGCTTCTTGGCGACGGCGGCGCATTCTAAGATCATGTCGGGATGGCTGGTGGCGGTGATGACGATGACGGCGCCCTTCTTGCCGACCTTGGCCAGATCGGCGACCACCTGCTTCACCTGATGGTCATAGCCCACCATGATGATGATGACGTCGCAGGCCCGGCCCAATGCGGCCAGGGACTTGGCGACCTTGGCGCCCTTCTTGCCCATCCTGTTGGCCACCGATTTGCGCAGATCGAAGACATGGACACCGAACTTCCCGCTTTTGAGCACGTGGCCCGCCATGGGCCCGCCCATGTCGCCGACGCCAACGAATCCAACATTCATTGATTGTTCTCCCGTAAGTGGCCGGCCATGGCGGCCGGCGTTGATTCCGCCGCCTTCTGGGTGCGGCGCAGGCCCCATTAACTACACGACCAAGACCCCTGTCACCACCCCATTCCTGTGCTAAGCTGATGGTTTGCACCGGGATATAAAGATTAAGGGGAACAACATGGCGCGCGATTTCGAAGACCATTGCTGGAAGGACATCGTCGACGACGAAATCCTCGAGATTTACGAAGCCTATCACCGTGAGACCTATGTCGGCGACAATGTCGCCCTGTTGGCGATCGATCTTTACAACCGGGCCTATGAAGGCGGCAACCGTCCGGTCCTGGAAGTCAACCGCGAGGTTTCCGGCGCGCTCGGCGCCAATGCCTGGAATGCCATCGAGCCCTGCAAGCAGCTGTTCGCCGGCGCGCGGGCGGCGGGAATTCCGGTGATCTACACCACCCGCTTCGTCCATACCGCGGGCGTCCATTCCACCAACCGCAATCTCGGCCACGGCCTGCCCGAAGACGCCTATGACATCTATGAGGCGTTCACCCCCGCACCCGATGATCTGGTGATCTATAAGGAGCGCGCATCAGGCTTCTTCGGCACGCCGCTGACCGCCCATCTCCAGAAGATGGGTATCTCATCGCTGATCGTCTGCGGTGAAAGCACGTCCGGCTGTGTGCGCGCCTCGGTGGTCGACGCCTATTCCAACGCCTATCACGTCACAGTGGTGGAGGAATGCACCTTCGACCGCTCGGCCCTGTCCCATAAGGTCAATCTGTTCGACCTCCATCACAAATACGCCGATGTCATGCATCTCGACGAGGTCCTGGCCCACCTCGCCAGCCTGGCCAAGACCCAGAAGGTCGCTTAAGGGCCTAGTCCGGCTTGCCGTATTTGTCTTTGGCCGCGGCCTCGGTGACATAGCCCTCGGCGATGTCGCGGGCGAGGGATTTGGGGTCACGTGCCTTGGCGTCGCCGAAGCCGCCGCCGCCGGCGCTTTCCAATATGAAATGATCACCGGCCTTGAGCTCGAAGCGCCCGGACGCCGGGGCTTTGAGCTCTTCATCGGTGCCGGGGCGCAGGATAAAGCGGCTGGCGCGGCCGGGCTCGCCGCCGCTTAGGCCCTCGGGCGGGTAGATGGCGCGGTCATAGCGCCGGATCACGGTGGCGTCTTCCAGCAATTCATAGCCGCGCCGGAAGCTCAGGCCGCCGCGAAATTCGCCGGCGCCGCCGGAATCGGGGATCAGCTCGAAGCGGGTGACGCGGCACGGGAACTCGGTCTCGATGATCTCGATCGGGGTGATGTGGAGATTGCTGAGATGGGTGGCGAGGCCGGACGCGCCGTCGTGCCCCGCGCCGCCGCCATAGGCCGAGCCCAGGATCTCGTACTGCATGGTGGAACCATTGCGGTCGCTTTTGTGCCAGGCGAAGGCCAGCGCCCCGCTGGAGCCGCCGTTGGCAACGGCGCGGGCCGGGTTGAAATGGGCCAGGGCCTCCAAAATCACATCGACCAGCTTGAGGTTGGCCATCTGATAGCTCGAGACCGGCGCCGGGAAGGCGGCGTTGGTGATGGTGCGGGGCGCGTAGGTGAAGCGCACCGCGTCGCCCATGCCGTCATTGAATTGCAAATCCGGCCCCAGACAGCCGATCAGGGAATAGAACACGCAGGCCTCGACCATGGAGGGGCGCAGATTGATCGGCCCCTTGGCCTGGGGATCGCTTTCGGTAAAATCGAAGTGTGCGCTATCGCCTTCGATGGTGACGGTGACGGTGAAACGCACCGGTTTGTCCCGGTCGATGCCGTCGGTGTCCATCACCCCGGTGGCCCGTGCCTTACCGTCGGGAAGCGCAGCGATCGCCGCCTTGAGCTCTTCCGCCGCGCCGGCGAGGATGGCGGCGAAGGCCCCGGTGACGTCTTCGGCGCCGAAACGCTGGGCGAGCTCACCTAAGCGCTTTGCTCCCATCTGGGTCACCGCCACCTGGGCCCGGGCGTCGCCCCGGACCAGTTCGGGCTGGCGCGAATTGGCCAGGATCAGCCGCTCAACGTCCTCATTGAATTGACCCGCCGACCACAGCTTGACCGGCGGCAGCAACAGACCTTCATGGAAGATCTCGGTGGCGTTGGCCGACGTGCTGCCGGGCATGGTGCCGCCGACATCGGCCTTGTGGGCGATGGAGCCGGCGAAGCCGATGCGCTCTCCTTCGGCGAACACCGGGGTCACGAACGCCATGTCGGAGACATGGGGCAGGCCGCCCTCATAGGGGTGGTTACAGACGAAGACGTCGCCGTCCGTAATGCCGTCCTCGCCATAAATTTCCAAAATCCGCGCCACCAGATGGCGGTAGACCGGGGCATGGAAGAACATCGGCGGCGCCACGATCAATCGGCCCATGGCATCTAAGATGACGCAGCTGAAATCCCGGGTCTCGCGGATGATGGTGGAATAGCCCGAGCGGTAGAAATGATAGTGCATCTCCTCCATCAGGCTGGCGACCTTGTTGCGCATGACCTGGATGGTGATGGCGTCGGTCATGACCCGTCCCCTGTGTTTTCCAGGATGAGGTTGAGATGCTCATCGACCCGGCCTTGCCAGCCCTGGGGCAGCACCGTGGTGGCGTCGAACTGCTCGACGATGGCGGGGCCGGTGACGGTGGCGCCGGGGCCAAGGGTGTCGCGTTCATAGACCGGGGCCTCGGCGCCGTTGAGGCCATCGAACCACACCATGCGCCGGGTCTTGATGGTGGCGGGCGTTGCCTCGGCGGCGTTGGTGGTGTCTGCGGTGCTCGGCTGGTATTTGGGCACGTCCATGCGCACCCGGAGGCGATAGCTCACCACCTCCACGGTCTTTTCCGCCGCAGCGTGGCCGTGGATGCGGGCATGTTCCCGGTCGAACCGCGCCCGCGCCTCGGCCAGCCCGGCGCCGTCAAGGGCGCCGAGCCCGGCCAGCGAGACCCGAAGCTCATAACCCTGGCCGGCATAGCGCAGATCAAGCTCGCGGAGATAGATGGCCGCGTCCCCATCCAGCCCCTCGGCGGCAAGATCGGCGGCGGCCTTGGCCTCGAGCTCGCGGAACATCGCCTCGGCGTCGCCGGGATCGACCGCATCCAGCGGGCGCAATTGCGAGCGCACATGGTCGTGGACCACGTCACTGCACAGCAAGCCAAGGGCCGAGAACGCGCCGGGCCGCGCCGGCACCAAGATGCGCCCGATGCCGAGTTCCTCGGCGACGGCGGCGGCGTGCACGGCGCCGGCGCCGCCGAAGGGCAAAAGCGTGAAGTCCCGGGGCTCGACCCCGCGCTTGGCCGCCACCACCCGGACCTGGTCGGCCATGCGCTGGTCGACGATGCGGCGGATGCCGGCGGCGGCCTCGCGCACGGCGAGGTTGAGGCGCTGGGCAATTTGGATTTCGATGGCGTGTTCCGCCGCATCGAAGTCGAGGGTCTGGGCGCCGCCGAGGAAATAATCCGGATTGAGGAAGCCGCACACCACATCGGCGTCGGTCACCGTGGGCTCGGTGCCGCCCTTGCCGTAACATGCCGGTCCGGGATCGGCGCCGGCGCTTTTGGGGCCGACGGCGAGGAAGCCGCCGCCGTCGATCCAGGCGATCGAGCCGCCGCCGGCCGAGATGGTGGCGAGGTCCAGCGCCGGCACCCCCAACTGCCGGCGTCCGATGGTGCTTTCGGTGACCTCCAGGGGCTTGGCGTCCTCGATGAAGGCGATGTCGCAACTGGTGCCGCCCATATCCAGGGTGACGAGCCCGCCGCCGGCGGCGTCGGCGGCAAGATGGGCGGCGCCCTGGACCCCGGCGGCGGGGCCGGAAAACAAGGTGTGGATGGCGTTGCCACCGCCGAGGGCGGTAAGGAACGGCATCACCCCGCCATTGGATTGCATCAGGTAACGCTGTTGGCTGCCGAAGCCGGCCTCGTCCAGGCCATGGGCCAGCCGCTCGATATAGCCCACCAGCACCGGGGCGATATAGGCGTTGAGCAGGGTCGTCGACAGCCGGGGCCATTCGCGGATGCGCGGCAGCACTTCGGACGACAGCGACACATGGGCGTCGGGATATTCCTCGGCGATGATATCGCGGGTGGTCTGTTCATGGTCCGGGTTCATGAAGGAAAACAGGTAACAAACCGCGATCGATTTGACCCCGGCGTCTTTCAGCGCCCGGGCCGCGCAGCGCACTGCGTCCCCATCGAGGGGGGTGAGCTCAAGGCCGGCGTAATCGACCCGGCCGGGGATTTCGAAGGTCAGGCTCTGGGGCGCCAGGGCCGGGGGCTTGTCGTAGAAATAATCGAAGGGGTTGCCGTCCCGGGCCTGGTTCTGGACCT
>CBDUSV010000230.1:0-5116 GCA_965369885.1 uncultured bacterium | reverse complement strand
ATCATGATCCCGGTGATGCCGAGATCGGTGAGATAGACAATGTAGAACGAGCTTTGCATGCCAGAAATGCCGATGCGGACAAAAGACATGACGACGGCGAAGGCGATGGCGGGGATGGCGAAGAGCGCAAAGGCCGACGTGTAATCGGCGCTCTTGGGCGCCAGATCCCGCCAGCGCATCGGTTCCGCCGGCTTGGCCGGTGTCGTGCCCGCAATGCGGGGCAGGGCCAGGACGGCGATGACGATGCCGAACGCCCACAGCCCGGTGACCGAGAATGCCCCCCACGGCCCCAACCAATCCCAGGCACCGCCGATCAACAGCGGCGCCATCAGGGTGCCGGACCGCGAACAGAAGATGAAGCGGCCGGCATGGAGCGGGCTTCCCGGCACCTGCTGGCCCAACAGGGTCTGGGCGCCGAGCCAGGCGACGCTGCCGCCGAGCCCGATCAGCAATTGGATTGCGATCAACGGGCCGACGCCGGGAAACACCGGATAGAGAAAGCTGAGCACGGCGGTCATCAGACCCAGGATCAGCACCACCCGGCCGGTGCCGAAGCGGTCCATCAGCGCCCCGCCATGGATGGCGAAGATCAGCGGCAGCAGCGACCGGATGCCGATGACGATGCCGATCATCACCGCCGTGAGACCCAACTCGGCGACCCACAGCGGGATGATCACCAGCATGATCATGCCGAATCCGTTGGAAAAGAATCCGACGGCGTAAGTGGAGTAGATGGCGCGCCGGGTGGGCTCGGCGGTGGCGGGAACGGTCATGATGCGAAGGCCCCGGTGCGTCTGACGATGAAGGCGAGCACCGCCAGCATCGCGATCAGCCCGGCGCCGATATAATAGAAGCTCGCGGCGATGCCGGCGCCATCGGCGATGATGCCCATGATCATGGGCGTGGTAATGGCGCCGATGCGGTTGGCGGTGGTGCGCAAGCCGATGGCGCTGCCTTGGACATCGGGCCCCACGGCCTTGGATATGGACGAGAACAGCACCGGTTGAATCACCCCCTGGGTGGCGCCGCGCAGCCCCTGGGCCACGGCCAAGACCGCGACGATGCCGCCCAATAGTGGCGTGATGGCGATCAGCGCGATGGCCAGCGTGGTCAGTGCCAGGGTCAGCCAATGGGGCGCCATCAGCCGCACCGCGCGCCCCGAAGCCAGCGAGCCCAAGGCGCTGGAGACCTCGACCACCGCGATCAGGGTGCCGATGGCGGTGCCGGTCAGGCCGATATCGCTGAGATAGACCACATAGAACGAGCTCTGGATCGCCGACGTGGTGTGGCGGATCAGGGTCACCGCCACTGCCAGCGCCACCGCCGGGATCGCCAGCAGGGAAAAGGTCTCAAGGTAATCGGAAAGTTTCGGTATCAAATGGCCTGCCGCCGCCTTTGCCCTCGCCTTTGCCCCCGAACTGGCCTCCGCATTTGCCACCGACCGCGCCGGCGCCAGGTGCGGCGCCGCCATCACCGCGAGGCCAAGCCCCGCCGCCCACACCCCGCCGAAGGTGAAGGCCGCCCAGGCCCCGCCCCAGTCCCACATCACCCCGACCAGTATGGGCGCCGAGAAGGTGCCGATGCGCGATGCCGAGGTAAAGCGGCCGAGTTGGGTGGCGTCTCCCTTGGTCAGCTGCGCCATCAGGGTCTGGGCCCCGGACCAACTCAGATTGGTGGTAAGCCCGGTCAGCATCTGCAGCGCCAGCAAAGCCGGGAACCAGGGCATCAGCGGATATAGCGGAACCAGGGCGACACTGGCCGCGGCGACGCAGCCCAACACCTGCCCGGTGCCCAGCCGGTCCATCAGGACGCCGCCATGAATGGCGAACATCACCGGCAGCACATGGCGGATGCCGACGATGATGCCGATCTCGGTCGGCGAGGCGCCGAGGCTGAGCGCCCACAGCGGCACCGCGACAAGCAAAAGATCGGTCAGGCCGTTGGCGAGCATGCCGACCGTATAGGCGCTGTAGATGGCGCGCCGGGACGGCTCGGGCATGGTGGGCACGGGCGTGGTCATGATCTCAGGTCTGCAAACCGGGGATGCGGCGGACCACCAGGGCGGCCACCCCGCACAACGCGATCAGGGTGCCGCCAATGATCAGGAAGCTCGCCTCGATGCCGACGGCATCGGCCACGATGCCCATGGCCACGGGCACCAGAATCGATGCCAGGCGGTTGGCGGTGGTGCGCAGCCCGATGCTGATGCCCTGTTGCTTGACCGTGACCGCGCGGGCCAGGATGCCGAACATCACCGGCTGGGTCAGGCCCTGGGCAAAGCCGCGCATGGCGGTGGCAAGGGCCAACAGCCCGAAGATCCCGCCCAACAACGGCGTGATGGTGACGAAGGTGAGCGACAAGGCGACAAAAAGCAGCATCACCCAATGGGGCTTGATGAAGCGCTCCACCGGCCCCGCCGCAAGGGTGCCGAAGCAGCCGACGCCCTCCGAGATCGAAATCAGGGTGCCGATAAAGGTGCCGGTGAGGCCGATCTGGTTGAGATAGACCACATAGAACGAGGTTTGGATCCCGGAAGACGAAATGCGCAGAACAGTGGTGGCGACGATGAAGGCGACAGCGGGGATGGCGACCAAGGAGAAGGCCTGGAGGTAATCGGAAATCCTCGGCGTCAGATCTCTCTGGCTTACCCTGACCTTGACCGCCTCGGCTTCCGGCAAATTCTTGACCAACGGCACCGCGAGCAGGGCGAGGCATACCATCCCGGCCCACACCCCGCCGAACACGAAGGCGCCCCAGTGCCCGGCAAAGTCCCATACCGCGCCGATCAGGATCGGCGTCGTCAGGGTGCCGACGCGGGCGCAGAAACTGAAGCGCCCGATCATCGAGGTCGTGCCCTGGGTGTATTGGCAGATCAGGGACTGGGCCCCGACCCAGACCATGTTGGTGGTCAGTCCGGTGATCAATTGCAGGAAGATCACCGCCGCCACCCACGGCATCGCCGGGTAAAGCGGCGTCGCCACCATGGTGGTGATGGCGAACACCAGGGTGACGCGCCTAGTCCCCAAGCGGTCCATCAACACGCCTGAATGGATCGACAACAAAAACGGCAGCAGCGCCCCGATGCCGATGGCGAAGCCGATCATGCTGGCTGACATCCCGAGGTGGATCGCCCACAGCGGAAACACCACCTTGAGCAACAAGGTCATGCCATTGCCGAAAAAGCCGATGGCGTAGGTGGCGTAATAGGCGCGTTTGGGGATCACATCGTCCGCGCCCGCAATTTTTCCACCGCCGTTGGCCTCGACCACGGCACCCCTCCTGATCTTCGATGAATTGACGCCCGGACCCTGTTCAGGCCGGGAAATCCTGGCTGGAGACCAATTTAGGCCCTCGATTCAGGCGAGGAAAGCCGAAAACCCACCCGTCCCCGGCACAATGGCGAAAATGCAACCGATAACGAAATTGTGACATCTGTTTTCTTGCCAAGGGGTGCACACCACACGACACTGGGGGCCATGGCACGATTGCAATGGAACGCCCGCATCCGGTCCCTGGCCGTCCTCGCCGCCGTGATGGCGGTGACGGTGGTGGTGGCCTGGAAATGGTCCGACGTCTTGCCGATCGCCGGCATCGAAAGCGCGTCGGCCAATCCCGGCTGGTGGAAGCGGGAGTGGTCCAAGACCGATTTCTCCAAGACATCGATCGACTTCTCCGAGATCCGCTCGGGCGGCCCGCCCAAGGACGGCATCCCCCCGGTCGACGAGCCCACATTCTCACCGGTGTCCCAAATCAAGGACATCAAGCCCACCGAACCGGTGGTCGGGCTCACTATCAAGGGCGAGACGCGGGCCTATCCGCTGCGCATCCTAATGTGGCACGAGATTGTCAATGACAGCGTGGCGGGAGTGCCGGTCACCGTCACCTTCTGCCCGTTGTGCAACACCGCCATCGTCTTCGACCGCCGCATCGCGGGCCGGGTGCTGGATTTCGGCACCACCGGCAAGCTGCGCTATTCCGATCTCGTGATGTATGACCGCCAGACCGAAAGCTGGTGGCAGCAGGCCCTGGGCGAGGCCATCGTCGGCGAGCTTACCGGCACCCGGCTCAAGATGATCCCGGCCCGGATCGAATCCTTCGCCAAATTCAAGGCCCGGGCGCCTCGGGGCAAGGTCCTGGTTCCCACATCTCCCGGCATGCGCGCCTATGGCGCCAATCCCTATGCCGGCTATGATTCCTCGGCCCGGCCCTTCCTCTACAGTGGCGCGATGCCCAAGGGCATCAAGCCCCTGGCCCGGGTGGTGTCGGTCGGCGAGGAGGCCTGGAGCCTGGCTCTGGTCAAAGCCAGGAAACGCATCGTCAAGGGCGATCTCGTCATCACCTGGGAGCCGGGGCAGAACTCGGCCCTGGATGCCGGTGACATCTCCGCCGGCCGCGACATCGGCAATGTCCTGGTTCAGCGCCGCACCGGGGCTGGCCTCAAGGACGTGCTCTACGGCGTCGAATTCGCCTTCGCCTTCCACGCCTTCCACCCCAAGGCCCCGATCCACACCGAATAGCACGCCACATGGCGATTCCGCATTCCAGGGGAATTGCCTATGATGGCGCCATGGCAGAGAAGGACGACAAGCTTCCGGCCCCGGGGACCCGCGCCGATATCGACGCGTTCCTCGCCAAAGTGGCGGTGACGCCGGTGATGAAGCCGGTGGGCGAGGGCGGACGGCTGATCTTCGCCATGGACGCCACCGCCAGCCGCGAGCCGACCTGGGACCAGGCCTGCCATATCCAGGGCGAGATGTTCACCGCAACCAGCGCCCTCGGCGGGCTTGACGTGCAATTGGTGTTCTATCGGGGCTTCGGCGAATGCCGGGCCAGCCCCTGGGCATCCAATTCCGAAGAGCTGGTTCGGCGCATGACCGCGGTGAGTTGCCTCGGCGGCCACACCCAGATCGCCCGCGTGCTCAGCCACGCCATCACCGAGACCAAGACGCGGCCGGTCGATGCCCTGGTCTTCGTCGGCGATTGCATCGAGGAAGATATCGACGAGCTGTGTGCGCTGGCCGGTGAGCTTGGCCTGCTCGGCATCCCCGCCTTCATGTTCCACGAGGGCATGGACCCGGCGGCCGAGCGCGGCTTCAAGCGGATTGCGCGGTTGACC
>CBDUSV010000229.1:0-5130 GCA_965369885.1 uncultured bacterium | reverse complement strand
GCCTCCATGAAGCGGTCGAGATTGCCGTCGAGCACCGATTGGGCATTGCCGATTTCGACCCCGGTGCGCAGGTCCTTCACCATCTGGTAGGGCTGCAGCACATAGGAGCGAATCTGGCGCCCCCAGCCGATCTCGGTCTTGGCGGCCTGGGCCGCTTCGGCCTCCTGCTCGCGTTCCTGCATGATGGCCTCGTAGAGCCGGGCCCGCAGCATCTCCATGGCGGCGGCCCGGTTGCGGTGCTGGGAGCGGTCGTTCTGGCACTGGACCACGATGGAGGTGGGCAGATGGGTGATGCGCACGGCGCTGTCGGTCTTGTTGACATGCTGGCCGCCGGCGCCGGACGCGCGGTAGGTGTCGATCCTGAGATCCTTGTCGACGATCTCGACCTCGATGGTGTCGTCGATCACCGGATATATCCACACCGAGGCGAAACTGGTGTGGCGCCGCGACGCCGAATCGAAAGGCGATATCCGCACCAGGCGATGGACCCCGCTTTCGGTCTTGAGCCAGCCATAGGCGTTGTGGCCCTCGATCCGGACCGTGGCCGATTTGATGCCGGCCTCTTCGCCGGGGCTTTCCTCGAACCAATGGGCTTTGAAGCCATGGGCCTCGGCCCAGCGCATATACATGCGCAAGAGCATTTCCGCCCAGTCCTGGGATTCGGTGCCGCCGGCGCCGGCATGGATCTCGAGGTAACAGTCGTTGGCGTCGACCTCGCCGGACAGCAGGCTTTCCAATTCCATCTTGGAGGCGCGCTCGCGCAGGGCCTCCAGCGCACCCTCCGCCTCCTTGATGACGGCATCGTCGCTCTCGCTCTCGGCGATCTCGAGAAGCTCGAGACTGTCTTCGAATTCGCGCTCGACCTCTTGGTAGTCGCTGAGGCTTTTTTCGAGAACGGTGCGCTCGCGCATGATTTTCTGCGCCACCTCCGGGTTCTGCCACAGATCCGGATCCTCGGCGCGGGCGTTGAGCTGGCTCAGGCGCTCGAGGGTGGTGTCCCAGTCAAAGATACCTCCTCAGCAGCTCGAGCGACTGCCTGATATTCTGGGCGATGGCTTCAATCTCGGCGCGCATCGACGGCTCCTGTCATATGGGCTGGGTGGGCTCGGTGGTGGGGTTTATTAGTAAAGCCCGGAGGGCCCCGGCGCAACGGAACCGCCAAAATTGACCGCCTTGGGATCGCTGCCGTCGAGCACGCCTTCGGCGCCGGTGGGCTCGGTGCCGGGCTTGAACGCCTCGAGAATGACCTTGCGTTCTCCGGCCTTGGCGAGAAGACCGGTGACCCGGTTGACCCGGACCAGACGAATCCCCGGCGGGACGCGGAAAGGTATGGCGGGCTGGCCACGCAACGCCGCGGCCATGAAGTCGCGGAAGATCGGCGCCGATACCGAAGACCCGGTTTCCCCCCGGCCCAGGGTGCCCGGGGTGTCGAAGCCGGCGAACACGCCGACCGCAAGGTCCGGGGAAAATCCGATAAACCAGGTGTCGAAGCTCTTATTGGTGGTGCCGGTCTTGCCGGCCAGGGGCTTGCCCACGGCACGAACGCGCCGGCCGGTGCCCCTTAGCACCACGCCCTGCAGCATCGAGACCACCTGGTAAGCGCTTTCAGGGTCGGTGACTTCGGCCCGGATATCGGGGATCTCGGGGACATTCGCCTCTGAGACCGCGGCGGTGGCGCAGTCCTGGCATGGCCGGTTGTCGTGGCGGAAAATGGTGCGCCCGTGGCGGTCCTGGATGCGGTCGATCAATGTCGGCGTGATGCGTTTGCCGCCATTCACCAACATGGCGTATGCCGCCGTCAGCCGCATCAGGCTGGTCTCGCCGGCGCCCAACGCCATGGACAGCACCCTGGGCATGCGGTCGACGATGCCGAAGCGTTCGGCCTGGGTCGCCACCTTTTCCATGCCGATGGTCTGGGCCAGACGCACGGTCATGAGATTGCGCGACTTCTCGATGCCGAGGCGCATGGTCGAAGGCCCATAGAATTTCTTGGTGTAGTTGGACGGTTTCCAGCGGCCGAGGCCAGGGCCCTGATCGATCACGAAGGGGCCATCGAGAACCAGGCTCGAAGGGGTGAAACCGGACTGCAGCGCCGATAGATAGACAAAGGGCTTGAACGCCGAGCCGGGCTGGCGCATGGCCTGGGTGGCGCGGTTGAACTGGCTGTGGGCATAACTATAGCCGCCGCTGAAGGCGAGAACCCGGCCGGTATGGGGATCGAGCGCAACCAGCGCCCCATTGATTTTGGGGATCTGGCGCAAGGCGAAGATGCCGGTCCCGGCCTTGGCGGGCTCGGCATCGGGGGGGTTTTCCTTGGCCGTCTTTGCCTTGGACTTGGCCGGCTTGACCGGCTCGACGGCGACAACGTCACCAACCTTGAGGACGTCGCGCATGCTGCGCACCCGGGGGCCACGGCGCTGCTTCTTGCGCCATTTGCGCGCCCATCTGACCTCCTTGAAGGGGATGGTGCCGAGGTTGCCACCCTCGAAACCGATCACGGCTTGCCGGTTGTCGAGCTTGAGCACCACGGCGCGCGACCACGGCGCCAGGTCCTTTGCCGGCCCGAGCCGGGCAAGGCGCGCGGTCAATTCGGCGGACGTGGTTGTCGGCTTGACTTCGAGGTGGGCAAGCGGCCCGCGCCAGCCATGACGGCGGTCGTAAACGATCAAGCCCTGACGCAGCACCCGGTCGGCGATCTCCTGCAGCCTGGGATCGAGGGTGGTGCGCACGGAAAGCCCGCCCTCATAAAGCCGCTTCTCACCATAGCGGGCATAGAGCTGGCGCCGCACATCCTCGGCGAAATAATGGGCGGCGAACAGGCGGATCTTGCGCTGGCTCGGCACCGGCAAGGGCTCGGCCCGCGCCGCCAGCGCTTCCAATTCCGAGACATAGCGCTCGGCCAGCATGCGGCCGATGACCCAATCGCGCCGCACCGTGGCCGCCTTGCGGGAGCGTATCGGATGGTAATTGTTGGGCGCCTTGGGCAGGGCCGCCAGATAGGCGACTTCGGCGATGTTGAGTTCATCCAGCGACTTGTTGAAATAGTTCAACGCCGCCGCGGCGACACCGTATGAGCCCAGGCCGAGATAGATCTCGTTGATATAGAGTTCGAGGATTCGGTCCTTGGTGAAGGCGTGTTCGATACGGAAGGCCAGGATCGCTTCCTTGATCTTGCGCTGGATCGACACCTCGTTGGTAAGAAGGAAGTTCTTGGCAACCTGTTGGGTAATGGTGGACGCCCCGACGGGCCGGCGATTCTTGCCAAAATTGGCGAGATTGGTGATCACGGCGCGGGCCACGCCGAGAAAATCGACCCCGGGATGGTCGTAGAAATTCTTATCCTCGGCGGCGAGCACAGCCTTGATCAACAGCTTGGGGATGGCGGCGACGGGCACGAAGATGCGCTTTTCGGTGGCGTATTCGGCGATCAGGCTGCCATCGCCGGCATGGACCCGGGTCATCACCGGCGGCTCGTAGCGGGCTAGTTGCTGGTAATCGGGCAAGCCGCGGCCGAAGACGTAAAACACCCCAAGAATCCCCGCGAGGCCGATCATCATCAGCACCGTCAGGGTAATCAGCAGCTTAACCAACGCTCGGGCCATGGTTACCGTCTTTTGCTCAGGGAGATGTGTCGATACCCCATAAATGTGGCCGAGTTATGGCCCTTTCAATCCGTGTCAATCCGGGGCCGGACCCTCAGCGAGCCGCCCGCCTCTTGGCGAAAAAACCGTCCATGGCCCGGATGATGGCAGCCGCCAGTTTGCGCCGATAGGCCGCGCTCGACAGCAGTTTTTCATCCCTGGCGTTGGAAAGATAACCCATCTCGACCAGCACCGAAGGCACATCGGGGGCCTTGAGAACGGCAAAACCGGCGAAACGGTGGGAGTTGCGCAGGACCTTCACCGAGCCCCGCAGTTCGGACAGCAACAGGGTGGCGAACTGGGTGGCATAATTCATGGTTTCGCGCTGGGCCAGGTCAATCAGGATATTGGTGACTTCGGGGCTTTTGTCCGAGAAGTCCATGCCGACGATCAGGTCCACTTTGTTTTCCTTGGCCGCCAGCTCACCCGCTTCCTTGTCGGACGCCACCTCGGAAAGGGTGTAGACCGATGCGCCACGAAAGCGGCGGTTCTTGATGGCATCGGCATGAAGCGAAATGAACAGTTCGGCGTTGCTGTCACGCGCCTTGGCGACACGCTGGCGCAAACGCACGAATTTGTCGACCTCGCGGGTGAGCCGAACCCGGTAGCGTCCGGTGGCCTCAAGCTTGCGCTTGAGAACAAGGGCCACGGCCAAGGTGATCTGCTTTTCACGGGCCCCCTTGGCGCCGGTGGTGCCGGGATCGATGCCGCCATGGCCGGGATCGATCGCGACAACATGGCGGATCCGAGGCCTGGGCCTGGGCTTGGGTTTGGGCTGGGGCCGGGTCGCGGGACGCACTTTGCGTGGTGGCGGGGTTTTTCTTGCCGTCCTTGGGGCAGGTTTGCCGCCGCCCCTGGTGACCCCGAGGCCAGCAAGAAAAGCGGCGCGAGGGAGCTGTACCAGGTCAAGGACGAAACGATAGCCATGGCCGCCGCGGGGCGGAATGACGAAGAACTTCTTGACCCCCGCCGGGGCGCGGAGATCGAGAACCACCCGCGATTTGCCGCCCGATTGACGCCTTCTACCGGCAGCCTTCCCTGGGCCGAAGCGGAACCCCGCGATCAGACCGGCGCCCGACTTGCCCGCCCTTGCCGGCACCCGCCACTGGACGGGGGGCAGCTTGATGACGACGCGGTCCGGTGACGCCAGGAAGAAATAGCTGAGCGCCAGCGGTTCCGTGGCTTCGATGACGAACCGGGTCATGGTGCCGTGATCTCCGACCCGCGCGGCGGAGACCTGGGGCTTGGCCAAATACGCGGGGGGCTTGGCCAAAAACGCGGGGGGCTTGGCCAAAAACGCGGGGGGCTCGGCCGAAACCGCCGGCGCTAACAGCGCCGCCACCGCGAAACCGCCAAGGAACAGGCCAAAACCCTTGAGAATACGGCACATCTTGTGATACTACCCCTTTATACCCCTATATATACCGTCAGGACCAAGCAGGCATCAATCAAAAATCTGTCAAGAAATCCTTGGGGCAGATCAGATATG
>CBDUSV010000228.1:0-5197 GCA_965369885.1 uncultured bacterium | reverse complement strand
ATTCGACTTTCTGTCCTTCACGAAGGGTGTTGAGCCCGGCGCGCTCGACAACCGAGATATGGACGAAGGCGTCTTGGGTGCCGTCTTCGGGCGTGATGAAACCAAAACCCTTGACCGGGTTGAACCACTTTACCGTTCCAGTAGCCATGTTCTTACGTGCTCCCTGTTTTTTTCCCCGCTTAAGATAGCGGGGGAATCTGCTTTGGAAATACCGGAACAATCCTATAGGAGATTGCTCCGCCGCTGAGATTAATTGTTCATCTGGCGGTTATCCTATCAGGCGTTTCACGTCCCGGTAAAGCCCCGCCAAGACATGCGTGGCCCCGAAATCGCCCGGATTCCCCGGATACACTGGCCCCGACGGTTAACTAAGATTTTACGACTATAACCCTATGATACATAGGGACTAATGGCGAGATTTAAGAACCGGGAACTGTCCCTTGGCACCGGCAGTGGAGGCGGCATCATATTGCTAAGCGGATGGCTGCCATGAAGATCGCCAAACCTCTAACCGACCCCGAATTCGACGTCCAGGCCGCGGCCGAGATGGCGCATCTCCTGCGCCAGCCCTTGGTCACGCAAGAGCGGCCCTGTCCCGGCTGTGATCTACCGTGCCCGTGTTCCGCATCGATCAGCTGCGCCTGTGGCTGCTCGGTGAAATGTCCCCATGCGCCCCGGCAGATGTCGTCGGATCCGGAGGAACACCCGGTGGAGCAGGGCATCGCCCCCCTGGTCTTCGCCCTGAATGGGCTCCGGGTGGTCGAACCCTGTTGGTCCTGCGAGGGCCATATGGGTCCCGGCGACACCTTGTTGCGGCCGCCGAGCGTCTGGTTCTATAGCCGCTCGGCCGTCTATCCCATGTTGATCGCCGATTATCTGGGCGAGCTGGCGGGGACGAAGGACACCAAATATCGCTGGCGTCTCTGCATGGTGTCGTTCGGCGACGACAATGACGGCTGCCCGGTATTCTCCATCGAGCCCAACCTCTCCGCCGTCAAGCCCGATCTGATGATGATGCGCCGTGATGTCCGTGTCATCGCCGAGGGCTTCGAGGCCGGCATCAGGGCGCTGGCCTCGGCGGGCGGTTTTTCCTGCGAGGCAGGCCAACGCGTCGCCGGCGCCAAAGCCTGACACCCGCCAAAAAAGAAGCGGCCCTAAGGCCGCTTCCCATAACCCTGAATGATGAATTGCCCTAGTTCGACTTCGGTGGCTTCGAGCCGTCGATGATGTAGGAGAACCGGTCCCGGGTTTCCTTGGCGAGCTCGGCGCTGGGCTTGTTGACGTGGGGGAACTGATCGCGCCAATGGTAGGGCCTGCACGCGTTGATCACGGCCCGGGAATTGGTGAAGTCCTTGTTTTCCCGTGCGATGGGATCGATGCGGGGATCCAACGGCGTCGACCATGCGTTCTTGATGATGTCGATCGAGTCGGCGGGATCGGACCGGGTCACCAAGGCCCACATAACTTCTTCCAGATTCGAGACGTCGATGTCTTCATCGACCACCACGACATATTTGCCGGCATAGGCGCCGACATGACACTGGCAGGCGACATGGCCGGCCTGGGTGGCGTGGCCGGCGTAGCGCTGCTTGATGGAGACCGCGACGAACATGCGCGCGGTGCCGATCTCGTGGGCCCAGACCCCGGTGATGTCGGGCACGCCCGCCGCTTCGATCGATTTCTGCAACAGCGCCGAACGGGCCACGGCACGGTAGCGGGCAAGCTCGTCGGGCGGGCGTTGCGGCGGGCAGCCGAGGATGATGGGATCGTTGCGGTGATAGATCGCCTCGATATGCATCACCGGCTCGGGGCGCACGTCCGATGCGTAATAGCCGGTCCATTCGCCGAACGGGCCTTCCTCGCGGAACTCGTTGGGGTCGACCCAGCCCTCGATCACGATCTCGGCGTTGGCCGGGAACGGCAGGCCGGTGATCTTGCCCTCGACGCATTGGACCGCCTTGCCACGTAACCCGCCCATGAGGTCGTATTCACAGAGCCCGTAGGGTACCTCGGAAGACGACATCAGGAAGGTCATGGGGTCGCCGCCGAGGACCACCACCGACGGCATCTTCTCGCCGCGGGCCTGGTATTTGTCGCGGTGGATACGGCCATGCTTGCCCGGCGAGATGTAGAAGCCCACGGTGTTCTTGTCGTGGATCATCACCCGGTAGGTGCCAAGGTTGATCCAGTCCTCTTCCGGGTCCCGGGTGACATTGTAGCTGCCGGTGCCGAGATAACGCCCGCCGTCCTCTTCATGCCATTTCGGCGTCGGGAATTTGAGGAGATCGACATCATCGCCGGTCAGCACGTTCTCGAAGATCGGGCCATCGGAGACGATCTCGTGGGGGATGGGCTGGTTGTCCTCGTTTTCATAGACCTCGAGGAAGCCCTGGCTGAGCTCGAGTCTGTTCATGTCTTCGGGAAAGCCCAGGGTCATGTTCTGGCGCTTGCCGCCGAAGAAATTGGTCAGCACCCGGAAGCCTTCGGGGCAGCCGGGGACTTTGTCGAACACGGCACATGGGGCCGGTTCTGTGTGGTGCAGCATTTCCGTCACCATGCCGATCTCGCGCTCCCACGAGAGTTCATTGACGTAGCGGACTTCGCCCAGCTTGTCGGCCTCCACGAGCCATTCGCGCAGGTCGTCATAGGTGAATTTATGTTGCAGGTTCTTGCCACTCATTGCTGGGTTCTCCTCAGGATTATGGGCATGATCCGACGCTTATGCGCCCCATTGCTCCCCATGGATTTGGGCAGAAGGGCGAGGTTTTTCAAGCAAAGCCGCCTGATCACGGAATTAACGCAGCCCCTGTTGATTAATCGTTCGCCGTGGGGCTCGAAAACATGCATATGGAGTAGGCCAAGGCCCGGAATGAGTCAAGTTGGGCTATGGCCATGCTGCCTTGGGGGTTAATCCTTGGCGGCCGTAATCTCGACGGTGACGTCGCCCAGGATGCGGGCGACGCAGCCCAGGCGCTGATCCGGGGTGGAATCGAGCATCTCCAGGGTCAACTCCTCATTGTCCTCGACCGCACTCAGATTGTCCGAGCCCTTGAGGATGCGGACCCGGTCGGTGCCGCAGATCGCCTCGGTGCAGTCGTGGCGCAACTCGACGCCGTTGCGTACCGCGGCGACCAGGATGGTGGTGCCTTCCGGCACCTCGAAGCTGCTGTCCCGGTCGATTCCAGAATGCATAAAGGTGATTTTCGCCATGGAGGTGTCTTAATGCGCACTCACGGCGCCAGCTCCCGGATGCGGGCGACCGCGTCATCGACCATCCAGTTGGGAGTCTCGTTGGAGCCGATGATGCCGAGCCGGTCCAGGCCCTGGAACCATTCGGCGCGGATGTCGTCGACCTTCTCGATCTTGTAGACCTTGGCGGCGCACTGATGGGCGGTTTCCAGCATGCGGTTGGTCATGCCCTCGTTCCAGCCGAAGATGATCATGGCGTCGGTCTCGCCGGCCAGCTTGACGATCTCGGGGAGGCGTTGCAGCGCATCGATGCACGTCGTGTTGCGGATGTGGACATTGGCGAAACGGTCGAGGATGCGGGCGATGATCTTCTGGTAGGTCTCAACCCAGAAGGTGGTCTGAACGATGACGCCCAGGGGCTCGAACCGGGTCAGGTTGATGGTCTCGACCTGGTCTTCGTTCTCGATGATGAAGATCGGCCGGCCGAGCTCTTCGGCGATGCCCTTGAGGCGGGGAATGCCGTGGTGGGTCGGGTTGCTGAGAACCGCCAAATTGTAGCCTTGGCTCAGCAGCTCCTCGGCGGCTTCTTCCTGCTGGGTGACATAGGGGCAGGTGGCGTCGGCCAGGATTTCCAGGCCCATATCCGCCGCCTTCTTGCGGATCTGGGGGGGTGCGCCCCGGGCGCCGAAAATCACCGATCCACCGGCGAGGGAATCCAAATCGCCGGTGGCGGTGACACCCTTGTCCACCACGTCTTCGGTGCGGTAGGCCAGGAACTCGATCTCCGGGCGCAGCGACCACACCTTGAGCGGCACGTTGTGACGCTCGGCGAGCTTCTTGTGAATGGCGCCGGCGCGCTGGACCCCGATGCACAGCCCAGTCGGCGGAATGCCGGGAATCCCCTTGAGATCGGCTTTGATGATTTCCACACCCTATTTTGCGACACAATCGGGCCGATGTCACCCGGTGAGGCCGCCTAAAAAACCGCCTCGCGGATCAGGTTGAGCCCGATCAGCAACAGCAAGACCAAAAGGCCCTTGCGGAAGCGTTCCTGGTCGACCTTGAGGCGCAGCCATTGGCCCACCGCCAGACCCGAAAACACCAGCACCGTCGCCGCCAGGGCCATGGGGACCAGTTCGGCGGACAGCACCCCATAGATGCCATAAAAGAAGCCAACCGGGATCAGCACCGTCATGTAGGCGAGCGCGATCGAGCCGATGAATTCGTCCTTGGGCAGGTGCAGCGCCACCAGGAACACGATCATCGCCGGCCCGGCGTGAAGGGCGATGCCGCAGAAATAGCCGGAGATCAGCCCGGTAAGCAGGCTCAGCCACAGCTCATGGCGCTGGGGTATGCGAAAATCGGTCTGGACCAGGTTCAGGACGGTGAAGATGACGACGATGATGCCGAGCATGAGGATCAGGATTTCGGCGTCCACCATCACCAGGGTCATGGCGCCGAGCCAGGTGCCGCCGACCAAGAAGAACATCATGGGCCAGAACCGTTTGAAGGCCTGGCGGTAATAGCCGCCCTGGTAGGCCTGCCACAGATTGGTCAGCAACACCGGGATGTACATCAGCGCCACCGCCTCGGCGAGGGGAAGGAAGCTTGCCAGCAGTGGCACCGTGACCATGGGAAGGCCGACGCCGAACACCCCCTTGATGACACCGCCGAGCACCAGAACGGTGGCGGCAATGACAAGAATCGAAAGATCGAATTCGGTCAATGTCTTCCTCGGAACGGCGGGGATTGGCGCCAAGGGTGAGATAAGGCCCGGCCATCAAGGCTCGGGCCGGCAGGGCGTTATGGACCGAGAGGGGACTAACCGGCGCGGCCGCCCGGGTCAAGAGGAAAGCTTCGCTCGGGCGGCCATAGCGCCATAGCCAAGGGCCGCCCTTTGTGATAACCAAACCGCGAATGCCGGCGGCAAACCGGCACGATGCTTAAGGAAATCGGGGGAGAATCTTGGCGCTGCTTCAGACCTTTGTCGTCGTTGGCGGCGGCCATG
>CBDUSV010000227.1:0-5234 GCA_965369885.1 uncultured bacterium | reverse complement strand
GCATCCAGGACCACGCCCAGGGCGACACCGAGCAACGCCGAATGGGCCAGGGTCTCGCCGAAGAAGGCCAACCGGCGCCAGACGATAAGACTGCCCAAAGGGCCGGCGACAATGGCGACACCGAAGCCGGCAATCAGGGCGCGGAAGAGAAAATCATCCATCCCGGCCGCCCTTTGGCTGCCCGTCCGATGGCGCGTCCGATTCTTCCTCGACCGGTTCGACCACGGCGCCGGCAACATCGTGGCTGTGGTCGTGGCTGTGGCTGTAGATGGCGACGGTGGAGGCGATGCGGGGGCCGAACAGGGCGATGTATTCGGGGTTGCGGCTCACCGCCTCGGGATGGCCGGCGCAACAGACGTGATGGTTGAGGCAAACCACCTCGTCGGTCTGCGCCATGACCAGATGAAGATCGTGGGACACCATCAGGACGCCGCAGCTCCTTTGGTGACGGATCTGGCTGATGAGCTCATAGAGTTCGGCCTGGCCGGCAAGATCGACGCCTTGCACCGGCTCGTCCAGCACCAGAAGATCGGGGCCGCGTAACAGGGCCCGGGCCAACAGCACCCGGCGCAACTCACCGCCGGACAGCGACTGCAAGGGCAAATTTCCGGCATGGCGGGCGCCGACCTCGGCCAGGTGCTGTTCGATTTCTTGGGTGTCCCGGCGGCGGTCCAATTGCAGGAAACGGTTCACCGTCAGCGGCACCACGGGATCAAGGCTGAGATGTTGCGGCATGTAGCCGATGCGAATGCCAGGGCGGAATTTGACCTCGCCGGCATCGGGTTTCACCAGCCCCAGCAACACCCGGATAAGGGTGGTCTTGCCCGATCCGTTGGGCCCGATCAGGGTCACGATCTCTCCGGAGCGCACCCGGATGGCGACGTCGCTCAGCACCTGGGTGCCGGCGAAGGACACATCAATGCCGCTGGCTTCGGCCAGCACTGGGGACTGCGAAGACGGCGCGGCCTCGGACATCATGGTTCCTCGGTCTCTCTTGGTGCTTGCGGGTTCAAGTCAGCTATTGTGTTAGAATACAACAATTTCTTGGAGGGAGTCGAAACTGCCAGTTCAATGCCAAACACTGCTGAGGGGCTTGCTGTCATCGCTGATGGTGGCGGCGCTGGCATTCGGTGGGACTGCACACGGCGCGAACGCCTCTTCAAGGCCCAAGGTGGTGGCCACCCTCTTGCCCGTTCATGGCCTGGTCGCCGGGGTGATGGCCGGCTTGGGCACGCCCTGGCTGCTGATCAAGGGCGGCGGCACCCCCCATCACCACGCTCTTCGCCCCTCGGAAACCCGCGCCCTCGCCCGGGCCGATGTGGTGTTCTGGGTCGGGCCTGGGCTTGAAAGCTATCTGGCAAAACCGATCCGCTCGCTGGGTGCCAAGGCCCGCATTGTCGCCCTCGCCGAATTGCCCGGCCTTGGGCTTTTGCCGGCACGGCGCGCGCCAGAGTTCAAGGGCCAGGGTGCGGGCAAGGGCAAAAGCGAAACCGCCGATCCCCATATCTGGCTTGATCCCAGGAACGCCATGACGATGGCCGACGGCATCGCCCGGGCCCTGGCTGCCACCGACCCGGCCAATCGGGCGCGCTACCTCGCCAACGCCAAGGAGTTACGCCGCCGCATCGAAACCCTGGCCGGGGAGATCTCGGCCCTGGCCGGCCCGGTCAAGGATGTGCCTTACCTGGTCTATCACGATGCCTTTCAGTATTTCGAACGGCGCTTCGCCCTGGCCGCCATCGGCGCCGTGATACCGTCCCAGGAAAGCCGGCCCGGGCCACGAAGGCTCAGGCGTCTCAGGGCCTTGGCCCAAAGCCACCGGGTGCGGTGTATCTTCATCGAGGCCGGAGCCCCCGCCCCCTTGGTCACGGCGCTCGACCCTGAAGGCGTGCTCACCCGCGTTAAGCTCGACCCCCTGGGCGCCGCCATTGCCCCGGGGGTGGATCATTACATCACCATGATGCGCGCCAACGCCCGGGCCATAATCAATTGCCTGGCTCAACAATAAGGATAGGGCGGTTGACAGGGGCGCGGTAAAATCCGATCAAGGGCCGAGCCAATGCCGCTGGGCCGGGATCATGACCGAGGACATCACCAACGCCGCCGCCGCACAAGCCGTGGAAGCCATCGACGAGGTTCTGCGCGAGATCGCGTTCGACGCCGACGGGCTGGTGCCGGCGATCGCCCAGGAGGCCGAGAACGGCGAGGTGCTGATGATGGCGTGGATGAACCGCGAGGCAGTCACCCAGACCCTCAAGACCGGCCAGGTCCATTATTTTTCCCGTTCGCGCCAACAGTTGTGGCGCAAGGGCGAGACCTCGGGCCAGACCCAGAAGCTGGTGGATTTCCGCGTCGATTGCGACGGTGACACCGTGCTGGTGTTGGTCGAACAGACCGGCGTGGCGTGCCACACCGGCCGCCACAACTGTTTCTTCCGGGCGCCGCGCAAGGGCAAGCTCGAGACCATTGCCGAGATCGAGACCGATCCCGATAAACTCTATAAGCGCTGAGCCGCCGGTCCCCCGATGACCGAACCTGGGACAGATTCCTCCCCGCCAGCCGCCCCCGTGGGGCAACCGCCCGGGCCCTGGTGGCGCCATGGCACCGGCGCCCACATTGTCATCGGCTGCTTGATCGTGGTTGGCTTGGCCGCGGTCTATTTGGTGCTGTCCAAGACCGGCGTCCTGGCATTTCTCATGGACCGTGCCGCCATCGAGGCGCGCATCGCCGAATTTGGAGTCATGGGACCGGTGGCGGTGGTGACATTGATGACCATTGCCATCGTGATCTGCCCGATCCCCAGCGCCCCCATCGCACTCGCCGCCGGCGCCGCCTACGGCCCGATCTGGGGCAGTCTCTACGTCCTGCTCGGCGCCGAGTTGGGCGCGCTCTCGGCCTTCGCCATTGCGCGCGTGGCCGGGGGTGATGTGCTGCGCCGATGGTTCGGCAAGAATTTATCGATAGGCCTCTTAGGCTCGCAGAACAATCTGATGGCGATTGTTTTCGCAAGCCGGCTGCTGCCCTTCATCTCCTTCGACCTGGTGAGTTACGCGGCGGGCTTGACACCTTTGACATGGTTGCGTTTCGCCGCCGCCACTGTTGCCGGCATCATTCCCGCCAGTTTCATACTTGCCTATTTCGGCGACGAGATCGCCTCGGGCGAGGGTGAGCGCATGGCCTACGCTATCATCGCCCTCGGCGCCCTGACCCTGGTGCCGGTGGTGGCCCGGCTGGTGATGCAGCGGCGCAAAAAGCAGGGCCGCGAATAACAACCCATCGGGAGGCAGTGGTCGAAGTATGGCGTTAATCATCAAACCGGGCCGGGATCCGGCCGAAAACTGGATCAAGGCGATCAACGGGCAGATGCCCGATCTCGAGATCCGGGTGTGGCCCGATTGCGGCAAGCTGGAAGACATCGAGTTCGCCCTGGTCTCCCACATCCCCCATGGCGAGCTCGCCCGCTTTCCCAATCTTCGTTTCGTGGCCTCGACCGCGGCCGGGGTCGATGATCTGCTCGCCGATCCCGGTATTTCCCATGACGTTCCCATCATTCACGGCGTCAATTCCGAACGCTCCGACACCATGTCCCAGAGCGTGATTCTGCACGTGCTGCGTTACCACCGCGACCAGCCGATTTATGCCGAACAGCAAAGCCGCCATGAATGGAGGCGCCATCCCCTGGTGCCGGCCGATGAGCGCCGCGTCGGCATCATGGGGCTCGGCGCCCTGGGTTCGGTGGCGGCCGCAAGGCTTGCGCTCATGGGTTTCGATGTGGCGGGATGGACGCGGCGGCCCAGAACCATGGACGGCATCACCAATTTCCACGGCGCCGACGGCTTGATGGCCTTCCTCGGCCGCACCGACATCTTGGTGTGCATGTTACCGCTGACGGCGCAGACCGAGAACGTCATCAATGCCAAGACCCTGGCCGCCCTGCCCAAGGGCGCCTTCGTCATCAATTGTGCCCGCGGCGCCCATCTGGTCGACGATGATCTGATTGCCGCCCTCGATTCAGGACATATCGCGGGCGCCACCCTCGATGCCTTCCGCGCCGAGCCCCTGGCCCCGGACCATGCGTTCTGGGACCACCCCAGGATCACCGTCACGCCGCACACCTCTTCCCAGGGCCGCGCCGCCTTTGGCGTCGATGTCCTTGTCGACAACATGCGCCGCGCCCGCGCCGGCAAGCCCCTGGTCAATCTGGTCGACCGCGAAGCCGGGTATTAGCTGGGCACCAAGCGCGCCGGCAACTCATCCCCGGGCGCGGGGCATGGACTGGCCGCGGGCGATCTTGACGCCCTTGATGACCTCCTTGATGGTGCCGGAAAGCGGCAGGCTGATGCGCGCGCTATCGGCTTCTTGAAGGACGATGGTCATGTCCTTCTCCGCCCACGGCATGGGGGACGCGTCGTCCAGGGTCTCCAACGCCCAGTTCTGGGCCGAGCTTTTCAACAGGGCATGGCGCAACGGCCCCTCCTCGACCCCCAGCGCCCCGGCGAGCTTGAGCGCCTCGTCATTGGCCGAGATGCAGGCCCACAGGATCAGGTTGTTGACCATCTTGCCGGTCTGACCGGCGCCCAGGGCGCCCAGATAGTTGATCGAATCGGCGAAGCAGCCGAACGCCGGCAGCGAGGCACGGAACGCCCCCTTGGCGCCACCGCCCATGATCAGAAGCCGGCCGTCCTTGGCGGCCTGCTCGCCCCGGCACAGCGGCGCGTCGACGAAGGTCACCTTGCGTCCCTTGGCCCGCGCCGGAAGGCCGCGCATATATTGCGGCGCCACCGTCGAACACACCACGATGATAAGCCCGGGCCGGGCCCGGGAAAGCACGCCATCGTGGCCGAACAGCACTCGGTCGACCTCGGAATCGAAGCCGACCATGACGATGACGAGATCGCTTTTGGCGGCCACGGCGGCGGGCGAACGCCCAATCCTGGCGCCCGCGGCGGCGGCGGCCTTCACCGCCCTGCGATTGACGTCATAGCCGGTGACGGCAAAACCGCCGGCAACTAGGTTTTTGGCCATGGGCCGGCCCATCTTGCCGAGGCCGATGACGCCGACCCGTTCAATTCTGCTCATAAGCTCCCTCCCTGATCGATGTTCGCCCCTGTTTTGGCCGCCCAGGGGCACGGAATCAAGGCCATTCAAGCCGTTTTCCCATAAGTAATGGTAAACTAATTTTTATATATAAAATTTTATGCAAATTTTATTAAAGTAATAAATGAATTTTATTC
>CBDUSV010000226.1:0-5245 GCA_965369885.1 uncultured bacterium | reverse complement strand
ATCATGAGCGCGCCCGATTACGACGACGTTCTCAAGCAGGCCGCGGCCTGGAAGGCCGATGGCAAGGGCGTGGCACTCGCCACCGTGGTCGCCACCTGGGGCTCATCGCCGCGCCCGCTGGGCAGCCAGCTTGCGACCGAAGAGTCCAGCAAATTCGTCGGCTCGGTGTCCGGCGGCTGCGTCGAGACCGCGGTGGTCGGCGAGGCCATGGAAGTCATCCGCACCGGCAAGCCGAGGACGCTGAAATTCGGCATCACCAACGAACAGGCCTGGGAAGTCGGCCTCGCCTGTGGCGGCAAGATCGAGGTTTTCGTCGAGAGGGTGGAATGAAACAGGATGCATTGCAAAGAATTCTGGCGGCCACCGCGGTGCGCCAGCCGGTGGTCACCGTCACCGATATCGAGGACGGCGCCCAGACCATCGTCATCGATGGCGCCGCCCATGGTGATCTGGCCCTAGGCCCGGACGTGATGGCGGAGATCGAGACCGCCATCGGCCGCGACCGCTGTAGCACCATCGAGATGGCGGGCCGCAAGCTGTTCCTCCAGGTCCTCAACCCGCCCAAGCGCCTGGCGGTGATCGGCGCCGTCCACATCGCCCAGACCCTGGTGCCGATGGCGATGATGGCGGGCTACGACGTCACCGTGATCGACCCGCGCGGCGCCTGGGCCACCGAGGAACGCTTCCCCGATGCCGAGATTTCCCGCGAATGGCCCGACAAGGCGATGGAGGCGTTAGCGCCCGACCACCGCACCGCGGTGGTGGCGCTGACCCATGACCCCAAGCTCGACGAGCCGGGATTGGGGATCGCCCTCAAATCCCAGGCGTTCTACATCGGCGCGCTCGGCAGCCGGGCCTCCAATGCGGCGCGGCTCGGCCGGCTTACCAAGGCCGGTTTCGGCGCCGACGAGCTCGCCCGCATCCATGGCCCGGTCGGGCTCGATATCCATGCCGAATCGCCGCCCGAGATTGCCGTCGCCATCCTGGCGCAGATGACCCAGGTGCTGCACCCGCCGAAAAAGAAAAAGGACAAGGCGGCATGAAATTCGGCGACATCGCCACAGACGACGCCGAAGGCGCAATCCTGGTCCACCGCCACCGGGTCGACGAACGCAGCTTCAAGAAGGGCCGCCAACTCACCCTGGCCGATCTCGAACACTTGCGCCAGGCCGGCATTGAAAGCGTCACCGCGGTCCGCCTCGAGGCCGGTGACATCGGCGAGGACGAGGCCGCGTCCCGGGTGGCGGCGGCACTGACCGGCACGGGTCTCACCGCTTCCGCCGCCTTCACCGGCCGGGTCAATCTTTATGCCACCGACGCCGGCGTCGCCAGGATCGATCACGCCGCGCTCGGGCGCGCCAATTCGGTGGACGAGGCCGTCACCATCGCCACCATCGCGCCCTATGACGTGGTCGCGCTCAAGCAGATGGTGGCGACGGTCAAGATCATCCCCTTCGCGGTGACCGCAAAAGCGCTCGAGGAGAGTTGCGCCCGCGCCACCGAGGCCGCCATCCATGTGGCGCCGTTCAAAGCCTTCTCCTTCGGGCTGATCCAGACCACGCTGGCCGACACCAAGCCTTCGATCCTGGAGAAGACCGTCACCGTGGTGCGCGACCGCATCGAGCCCCTGGGCAGCCAACTGACGCAAGAGATCCGCTGCCGCCATGACGTAGCCGAGGTCGCCGGCGCCATCGCCGAATTGACGCGACTTGGTTGCGATTTCCTCCTCATCCTCGGCGCCTCGGCGATCCTGGACCGCCGCGACGTGGTGCCCAGCGCGATCGGGCGCACCGGCGGCGCCATCGATCATTTCGGCATGCCGGTGGACCCGGGCAACCTTCTGCTGCTGGCCCACGGGGCCGATGGCTGCCCGGTGATCGGCCTGCCCAGCTGTGCCCGTTCGCCCAAGCTCAACGGCTTCGATTGGGTGCTGCACCGGCTCATGGCAGGGCTCGACGTCGCCGGCGCGGACATCACGGCGATGGGCGCCGGCGGTCTGTTGAAGGACATCCCGTCCCGGCCACTGCCCCGGGCCGCCGCCGCGCGCGGTGGCGCGGCTCGAAATGTGGCGCGGGCACCCAGGATCGCCGCCATCATCCTGGCCGCCGGCCAATCGCGGCGCATGGGCGAAACCAACAAGCTTCTCGCCGACATCGGTGGCGTGCCCATGGTGGCCCGGGTCGCCGACCAGGTGCTGGCATCCCAGGCCGGCCCGGTGATCTGCGTCCTGGGCCATGAAGCCGGCCGGGTCCGCGCCGCCCTGGCCGGGCGCGACATCACCTTGGTCGAGAACCCCGATTACGCCCAGGGCCTCAGCACCTCGCTGAAAAGGGGGATCGCGGCTATCCCCGAGGATGCCGACGGCGCCGTGGTCTCACTCGGTGACATGCCCCAGGTAACGCCCGACGTGATCGACCGGCTGATCGCCGCCTTCGACCCCATCGAGGGCCGCGCCATCTGCGTGCCCACCGCCCAAGGGCAGCGCGGCAACCCGGTGCTGTGGGGGCGGGATTTCTTCGAGGATATCGCCGAGATTACCGGCGACAAGGGGGCGCGGGAGATCATAGACGCCAACCCGGAATCGACCGTCGAGGTCGACATGACGGGAGAGGGCGTTTTGCTTGATATAGATGAGCCCAAGGCGCTGGCGGCGCTGCAGGGCACAAGAAAGGCCACCGGCAGCTAACCAACACCAACAAAAAAGGGAGGATTAGGACATGACAAGTGCCAAGGTCGGACAACGCATGAAACGTTGGGGGGAACAACGCTGGATCCTCGACGCCGTGATCGCCACCGTCGGGCCCGAATGGGACCAGGCCCGGCTCGCCGCCAAGGCCCGGCCCGGCGGGCGCGAGGCCGCCGGAGAATTCCGCCTGGCGGGCAGCCGGATGAAGAAATTCGACGACATCGCCCGCGAATTCGCCGCCTCGGCGCGCCGCCGCGAAGCCAAGGCCAACGCGCTCGCCGACCAGGGACGGATGGTTTCCGCCGGCGAAAGTTACATCATCGCGTCCCTGCTCTGGGCTTCGGCGCGGTGGCCGATTTTCGAGGTCAACGACGAGATCCTGGGCTATGAGGACCGGATGAATTCCTGCTACGACAAATTCATCGCCTTCGCGTCGCATCCCATCGAGCGCGTCGAACTGCCCTTCGGCGACAAGTCCCTGCCCGCCTTCTTCCATCTGCCCCACAAGCCAAAAAGCGGTGAAAAATTCCCCGCCATCCTGATCATCGGCGGCATGGACGGCTCCAAGGAGAACATGGTCTCGATCTATGGCGACCCGTTGTTGAGCCGCGGCATGGCGGTGCTGGCGCTGGACGGGCCGGGCCAGGGCGAATGCTGCACCAGGGGCATCCACGTCACCGAGAGCAACCATGCCGATGCCGCCGCCGCCGCGCTCGACTGGCTTGCGGCGTGCCCCGATGTCGATGCCGACCGCATCGCCATCAAGGGATCGAGCTTCGGCACCTATTGGGGCACCGTGGCTGCGGCCGCCCATGGCGGCCGCATCAAGGGCTTCGCCGCCTCGGGGATCTGCCAGGAGCCCGGCTGCAACACCATCTTCAACATGGCCTCGCCGTCCTTCAAGGCGCGCTACATGTTCATGTCGGGCTATGAGGACGAGGCCGAATTCGACGAATTCGCCAAGAAGATCGATTTACGCCCGATCGCCGGCAATATCACCTGCCCCTACATGATCCTGGCCGGCGAGAACGACCATCTGAGCCCGGTCGAGCACACCTATGAGCTGTTCGACCAGATCACCGCGCCCAAGCGCCTGGTGGTCTACCAAGGCGCCCATCACGGCATCGGCGGCACCCAATCGGCGACGTTGGGCGAGGACGGCGCCACCATGATGGCCGACTGGCTGCGCGACCGGGTCAACGGCAAGGACATGGTCTCGGAGAAATGGTTCATCGAAAGCTCGGGCCGGGCCAGGATCACGCCCTACTAAAAAGCCGATCCAAAGGGAGGAACAAACCCATGGACTCAGAGGAAAATCAAAGACTGACCCGGGTCGGGCCGGGAACCCCGGGGGGCGAAATGCTGCGGCGCTATTGGTGGCCCATCGGCTTCAGCGAGGAGGTGACCAAGACGCCCTTCGCGGTGCGCATCCTGGCCGAGGATCTGGTGCTGTTCCGCGACGGCCAAGGCCGGGTCGGGCTGGTCGACCAGCATTGCGCCCACCGCGGCGCCTCGTTGGAGTTCGGCCGGGTCGAGGACGGGGGCATAAGGTGTTGCTACCATGGCTGGCTGTTCGACACCGAAGGCCGCTGTCTCGAGCAGCCGGCGGAGCCCGAAGGCAGCACCTTGAAGGACGAGGTGCGCCAGCCCGCCTACCATGCCCAGGAGGTTGCGGGCTTCATCTTCGCCTATCTGGGGCCGGACCCGGCGCCGCTGCTGCCCAAATATGACCTGTTGTTCCGCGACGACTGCCACCGCGAGATCTGGGCCAAGCAGGACCATTGCAACTGGTTGCAGCGCGCCGAAAACGGCGTCGATCCCTATCACAGCCAGGCCCTGCACGCGCCGGGCTATCCCCAGATCGCGCTGAAGCGCGCCGAGATCGATTTCGACCAGACCTGGTACGGCACCCGCCAGAGCTCGCTTTATCCCGATGGCCTGACCAATGTCAGCCACCAGATCTTCCCGTCCCACACCAGGCGCATGGGGGCCCGGGTCGGCGACGCGCCGCGCCATTACCTGCATTTCCGGGTGCCCACCGACGACACCCTGACCACCACCTTCTACATCCAGGCCGAGATCGCCGCCAAAGGGCCCTACCGGCTCAAATTCCGCGGCCGCATCAAGACCGAACGCGGCGTCTATGAACGCGTCGAGGACGGCTGGTGGGGCATCACCTCCCATGAACAGGACCGCGCCGCCCAGGAGAGCCAGGGCCCGATCCACGACCGCAGCCGCGAATTCCTCGGCACCTCGGACCGCGGCGTGGTGATGTTCCGCAAGACACTGCGCGAGGCGATTGAGGCGGTGGAGGACGGCCGCGATCCCATCGGCGTGGTCCGCGACCCCGCCAAGAACGAAATCATCCGCTTCGATGCCGGCAAGAACTTCTCCGACGGCACCCTAAAGCCGCCAGAGATCGTCAGCGCCTGATCATCGGGGATTTGTTCTCGCCCTGTTCAGGGGTACGGAAAACCCCCCTAAAAATTGCAATTCGGGGCCCAGGACAACCGGGGCTTACGGGTTGGCGGTGGAGGGGTACGGAAATCAGTTCTTTTC
>CBDUSV010000225.1:0-5262 GCA_965369885.1 uncultured bacterium | reverse complement strand
ATGGAGCGCCACCAGGGCGACCACCAGGAAGGCGCGGATGCCGCTGCCGGAGAGCGACGTCATCAGATAGAAGGCGAACAGGATCATCATCGGTTTCGATAGCAGGACCGCCACATTCTCCCGAAAGCTCAGAATCCGCGCGTCGCTGTCCTTTGATGTTTTTGACCTTTTCCTCGGCAAGGCATCGTCGTGAAGCAGGGTCCATTGGGTTGCCAGGCCCGCCACCACCACGGCCCCGATCACGGCGGCCACCAACAGGGCAACCCGCCAGCCCCAGAAACCCGCCAGGGCGACGATCACTACCGGCGCCAAGGCCGTGCCGAGATGGCCGGAAAAGGTATGAACGCTGAAGGCGCGGCCCATCCAGCTTGAATTTATCGACGACGACAGAATCGAATAGTTCGAGGGATGGAAGACGCTGTTGCCAAGGCCCGCCATCACGAACAAGCCCATCAGCATCCAATAGGCATCGGCCATGGCCATCAGGGCCACGCTGGCGGCGATGACCAACAACCCCGCGGTCAGCATCGGCCGGGCACCGACACGGTCGACCAGAAACCCCATGGGCACCTGCATGGTGCCGCTGGCGATGGCGCGGACGCTCAACAACAGGCCCAGGGCGGCGAAGCTGACGCCGAAGTCCTCCTTGAGGTAGAGGAACAGCGGCGGCAGGCTGAGGGCGAAAAAATGACTCATGAAATGGCCGGAACTGATGAGTCCCAGCACCCTGATTTCCTGGCGCTCCTGATCAGCTGTTAAGTCCATATGTCCTCACAAAAATAGCCCGGTGAAATGGGCCCGATCCTAGCCTCCGAATCTGAAGACCCGATTATAAAGGATAGTTTCGGCAGTGTTCGGAAATTGCGCTTTGCAACGCTTAACTCTATGATTTGGGCTGAAATTCACGTCTCTACGGGTTCCCGCAACACCATCTCCGTGTCAAGGCGAGCACCCCCCATCGAAAGGACGATAGATGCTGGGTGCTTTGCTGGCCCTTGGATGTGCCGCGTCGATGGGGCTGAACTCGGCCAGCGTACGGCGCGGCGTTCTCACCGGGACCGTCATCCAGGCGCTGTCGATCACCGTCCCCATGGGGGCGCCGCTGTTTTTCATCGCAGCCCTGGTAACCGGCCAGGTCTGGGACCTCGGCGAGTTCTCAGGGCTTAGCTATATCTACCTTGCCCTCGCCGGGATCCTCCACTTCGTTTGGGGGCGTTATTGCAACTACCGGGCGACCAAGGCGATGGGTGCGGTTCTTGTCGGCCCGGTCCAGCAGGGCGGTCTTCTACTTGCCTTGGTGCTGGCGGTGGTGCTGCTGGATGAAACCCTGTCGGTGTTCAAGATCCTGGGGATTGTCCTGATCATCTTCGGCCCTGGGGTCATTGCCGGGGGCGCCGCCAGGGCCAAGAGAAAGCGGGACTTGAAGCGTCTGGACGCCGACGACGACGCCGCAACCGAAGCCGATGCCGGTAAAAGCACCTTCAAGCCGAATTATGTCGAAGGCTATATTTTCGGGCTTTTGACGGCGACGGGCTATGGCATCAGTCCCATACTGGTCCGCGCCGGGCTCGCCGAGAGCGGACTGCCCCTTGCCGGCGGCCTGATTTCCTATACCGCGGCGGCGGTGGTGATCGCCGCGGTTATCCTGCCAACCAAGTTGTATCACGTTTTGAGCATGGACCGGACAGTGGCGAAATGGTTCACCCTTTCGGGCGTCGCGGTGTCCATCGCCCAGATGTTCCGTTATCTCGCCTTTGCCATTGCGCCGGTCACCACCGTGGCGCCGATCATCCGGCTCTCCATAGTGTTCCGGGTGATTTGGAGTTATTTCATCAACCGCGAACACGAGACCTTCGAGAGCCATGTCCTGATCGGCATCGCCATTTCCTTCATCGGTGTCATCGCGCTGACCGTCGACAGTGATGTGGTGGTCCATGCCCTCGACTTGCCGTCCTGGGCGATGGATATTTCGGCTTGGCGGTGGCCGAAATAGGGCAGGCCTCTACCAACGCGAACAGCGTCTGCGGACCTGCCGATATGACCTGGGGGTGTCGATGGCACCCTGGGAAGCCCTTAGGGCTTTCCACATCCTTTTGTAAACCGGCTCCAGAAGCTCGGTGAAGATGCTTTGCATTTTTGCGGACGCTTCCTTGGCGTTCTCTATCTGTACCGGGTCCGCCCCGGTGGGGATGAGATGAGAGGTCAAGGCCGCCCGGATATCCGGGGCAAAGCCTTCCATGTTGTTTCGCGCAATGCTGACATGCTCTTTCTCGTGGGAAAGGATGGCGCGAAAGGCGCAAGAACCGCGTTTATATTCCCTGGCGACATAAACCTGCAGGGTTTTGTAGCGCAGGGTCACGTCGATCGCCCGCACCGAAAAACAATAGGTGTTTCCAATCTTATCGGTGTTGTAATGGCCCCGGGAATTGAACCGAAGGCTCGATTGCATCAGGCCGAGGATCTTGGATCGCGGTCCATGCACGGTTTTCTGGCCCAGTTCCTTGATCGACAGTTTGTGGTTGATCGGCGGCGTGGGGATCTGCAACCGCACATGGATGTCATAAGGCGCCTTGGGATATGAGGGGCACTTGCCCCGCGAGCCGAAGTTCGGTTGCCGCGAGGTCCTCCCGGGGCGAGTGGTCCGCGTGACACTGGCGGTGGCGGTCTTGCCCGGTTGTTTGGGGCGTTGGCGATCCAGACCGCGGAGCCACCGCGCCGCCTCGGCATCGCCTTGGTCGCTGGCGGCTTGCAGCCATTCGGCGGCCTCGGCGGTGTCGCGTTTTACCCCTGTGCCCTGGGAGAGCAGGATGCCGAGTTGGCGTTGCGCCTTGCGCTGCCCTTGGTTGGCGGCGAGCCGGTACCATTTGACCGCGCTGGTTTGCTTGCCGGTCCCCCAATGGCCTTCCAGGATCATATCGCCAAGCGTGGCCTGGGCGTCGGCGTCCCCACCATGTGCCGCCTTGGTGTACCATTTTACCGCTTCGGAGACTTGACGGGGGACGCCAAGGCCATGTTGATAAAGCAGGCCGATATTGTATTGGGCGGCGTTATTGCCTTTATTCGCCAGGGAAAGCCATAACTTGTAGGCGGTGGCGTAATCGCCTTGGCGATAGGCCTTGATGGCGCCGGAGTCATCCCCGGCGGCGGCGGCCAGGGTGATGGCCATGAACAGGGCACAGCCCAAACTCACGCCGCTAAGCAATACACGCCGGGTGACGCGCCTGAATAGCGGTGGCTGGGCTTGGCTCGGAGGCATGGTCAGCGCATCAGAGGAAATTCGTCATCTTGGCGGGGGGGAGGCCATGGAGACATTTTCTATGACCTCTGGGCCGGTGACATCTGGCCGGGTGAAACGCCAAAGCGATGCCGGGGGCAAATTGCCGGGGACCCGTCCCACAAGCTTTCCGGGCACGGCAAGGCCGCGTGCAAAGGGCGAATTTGGCGAATATGTGTATTGCAGCAAATGTCCACTGGCGCTGGTCACGCCAAACACCTGTTCGACGATGGCGCGTTGCTGCGGCAGGGGGAAGCCCAGCATCGGCAGGCTCGACACCACGGTCGAAATCTGCCCGATCAGGTCCCGCGGCAAAATTTCCTGAAGCTTCGCCGCATCACCGTGAATCACCCTGGCCTTGGGAAATCTCCGGGCCAGCCAATGATGCAGCTTACGGTCGATCTCCACCAGGATAAGCCGGTCCTCGGTGATGCCGGCATCCAGCAGGGCCTGGGTGACGGCGCCTGTCCCCGGACCCAGTTCGAGAACGGCGCCATCGTCGCCGGTCACCGCGTGGCGCGCGATGAGCCGCGCCAGCGAAGGCGAACTCGGCAGTACGGCGCCGATGCGCATGGGATTGGCGAGCCAACGGCGCAGAAACAACAGGATCTCCTTGCCCTGAGATACCCGGGTAGCATGGTGTGTCATGGCGGTGGGTCATTCCCTGAAGGATTGTTATGGGACAAGATTAACATGTTTTCCGCTCGGGTGGGAACGGTGTAAGGCCATGTGAGGGGCCGAAAAATTGAAATCGCCACCGGCGCCCGGTGGTTGCCCCGAAGGGCCGGAATTTTCAAGGGAGTTCCTGGCCCGACATCGAAAGAGCCGGCGGGCTAGTGCCGACCGGCTCTTTCGGTATATTGGGCCAGTGGGGCCCAGGTTCAACCAATCAGGGCCGCTATTTGCCCTTGCCCGATGATTTTCCTGCGCCGTGGCCGTAGCCATGGCCGCCGCCACCGGCGCTGGTGACGCCGACGCCGGAGCCGCCGCCATGCTTGGCCGAACTTGAGACCGTGCTGCCATGGGTGCTGCCGCCGGCGGTGGTGACCGTCACGTTCGCGCCTTTGCCGGACGAGAAGGATTTCTTGCCGCCTTGGCTCTTGGCGCCCTTGGAGAGAGATTTGCCGAAATGCCCCGGCTTGTTGCCGCCGACGGTGATCTTCTGGCCCGAGCCCGTGGTGATCACGGTGGTGGACGTTGACGAAGACGGCGGTGGCTTGTTGGCGTGATTGTAGCTGCTGATGGCCTGGCCGAGGTTCCTATATTCCACCAAACCATCGGCGTACATCTGATTGTAGGTCTTGCCCCAGCCGCCGCTATCTTTGGTCAAGGCGATTTGGTCGAGAGACTTATAGTCCGGGCTGCCCTCGGTGCTGGTCTGGGCATCGTGGATGGCGTTGACGATCTTCTGGTTTCCGGTGGAAAGACTGTCGAATGTGGTCTCGGCCGATGCGGCGCCGGCATAAATGACGGCGGCGGCAAGGCCTAGACTGAATGTTCTAATCAACTGAATCATGATCCTACTCCTACTCCCCTGATTTTCCCCAACAGGCCGGCCTAGCGGGCGCCGGCGCTGGTCTTTTCCAGCGTCTGGACGGTCTGGATGATGATCTCCGTACCGGTGGCGCTATCCTTCCAGAAACGTCCCTTGTTGGCGACCACCCGCATGCGGGTGGTGCGTCTGGTCAATTTCTCCAGCTCGATTTCGATGACCCGTTCGCTGGCCGTGGCCACGATGAGCCAGCCGAACTTGGCTTCCTTGTCGTCGGTGACCGGCATGTCCATGCGTTTCAGGGTCTTGAGCGTCGCCACCCGAATATCCTTCATCGGCGTGGTGAAGGTCTTGTAGACGATGCCGTTAAGGGTGTGATTGACGCCGGTGCTGCCGGCAATGCCGCCGGCGGTCAAGGCAGCGCCCGCGCATCCGGTAAGGAGCAACAGGGCGGCAAGTGAAAAAACAACGCGCATTCGAGCCATGGACCTCGCAT
>CBDUSV010000224.1:0-5275 GCA_965369885.1 uncultured bacterium | reverse complement strand
GGTGGGGACAACCAACCTAAGGGGAACGCGCCTTCCGGGGGCTGGTCGTCGGATAGGCGCAAATAAAGTTTGATGTTTTTGGCAAAGTGGATCATCAAATGCCCACAACGGAACTTCGTTAGGTGAAGAGGTCATGACCAAAGCTAAAGCCCGCCAACGGGCGAAGGCGAAAGCGGCGCAGAAAATCAGAAAGCGAGACGCCAACGCCGACAGACCCGACCAACAAATCCGGCCGGGGAAGTTCGATCCGGGAGCAGGTTCGATCAAAAGCCCGCGCATGAACCCCAACACCAAGAACTTCGCCGGGGCGAGACGGGGGGGGGCACGGTCGAGATAGGCCATGCCATTGATCATCCTCCCCGCTGGCTTCTTCATCTTTCGCTGCGTGTGATGCAGGGGTGGTGGGGAGTTGGTGGTGGGGCCCGTGGCTTGTTTTTGGGCAAAACATGTGGGGTACACATGTGGGGAAGGCCCGCTAAGCCCCCTCCCCAACCCCTTGAAATCGCTAGGTTACATAGGTTTTATGGAGGTTGGTGACCCCAACGGGATTCGAACCCGTGTTGCCGGCGTGAAAGGCCAGTGTCCTAGGCCTCTAGACGATGGGGTCGCACCAAGGGCCTGAGTGCGCTCTGATCTAAGCGGCCTGGGGGAGAAAATCAAGCCGTTTCCCTTGGCCCCGGCCAATCGGCCATCATGGCACCGCCGCGCCGTCATCGACCACCAGCTGGACGCCGCCGCGGCCCATCCAGTCGTCGCGCCGAAGGTGGCCGGCGACATGAAGGGCCATGCCCTTGCCGTGAAGCAAGCCGTCGCCCAGCGCGGTGCCGGCGGCCCGGAAGGCGATGGCCTTGAGGCGGCCGCCATCCTCGCCGGCGATGATGCAGCGCACATGGTTCTCACCGACGATATCGGCCTTGACCACCCGGACCCGGGGAAAGGCGAAGCGGGGCTCGGAATTGCCGATGCCGAAGGGCGCGAGGCGGGTGATGACATCGACCAGCGCGGTGTCGGCGGCCTTGGGGCTCAGCGCGCCATCGACCATCAAGGTGGGCATATAGCCGCTTTGGGCCAGATCAAGGGCGATGCGCTCGGCCAGGAACCCACGCAGCGCGTCCAACTTGTCACGGGAAACGGTGAAGCCCGCCGCCATGACATGGCCGCCGCCATTGACCAGATGGCCGGCCTGGCGCGCCGCGATGATGGCGGCGCCAAGATCGACGCCGGCGACCGAGCGGCCCGAGCCCTTGCCCATACCACCATCGCCCATATTACCGTCCCCCATATTACCGTCCAAGGCGACGACGCAGGTGGGCCGGGAGAAATGCTGGACCAGGCGCGAGGCGACGATGCCGATGACGCCGGGATGCCAGCCCTCACCCGCGACGAACACCAGGCCACTGGTGTCGCTCTCTTCCGCCTGGGCCATGGCGTCTTCGAACACCTGGGCCTCGATCTCGCGGCGGGTGGCATTGTGGCCGTCAAGCAGCTGCGCCAGGCGGGCGGCCTCGGCGCCGTCGGACGTGGTGAGCAACCTGACCCCGAGATCGGCCTCGCCGACCCGGCCGCCGGCATTGACCCGGGGGCCCAAGAGAAAGCCGAGATGCCAGGCATCGGGCCGGGCGTCCAGGCCGGCAACATCGCCAAGGGCGGCAAGGCCGGGATTGCCGCGCCGGGCCATGACCTTGAGACCCTGGGCGACCAGGGCGCGGTTGACCCCGGTGAGCCTGGCCATGTCGCAGACCGTGCCAAGGGCGACCAGGTCGAGCCAGGCGAGCAAATCCGGCTCTTGGCGTCCGCTGCCATCTCCGTACCAGCCGGCGCGGCGCAACTCCCGGTTGACGGCGATGACCAGGAGATAGCTGACGCCGACGGCGGCGAGTTGGCGGTGGGGCGAGCTCTCATCCAGGCGGTTGGGATCGACCACCGCGTGGGCCTCGGGCAATTGCGGCTCGGCGACATGATGATCGACGACGATGACGTCCAAACCGGCGGCGGCGGCGGCGGCCAGGGGCTCGAACGCGGTGATGCCGCAATCGACCGTGATCACCACCTTGGCGCCGGCCTCGTGGAGCGCCAGAAGGGCGGCCTGATTGGGGCCATAGCCTTCGCGGATGCGGTCGGGGATGTAGACCGTGGCCTCGGCGCCGACGGCCTTGAGGAAGCGCTTCAGCAGCGCCGCCGACGTGGCGCCGTCCACATCATAGTCGCCGAAAATGGCGATGTTCTCAGCTTTGGTGACGGCCGCCGCGATGCGCCGGGCGGCGGTGTCCATGTCCAACAGATGGGAGGGGTCGGGCAGCAGCTCGCGGAGCGTCGGATTGAGATAGGACTCGGCGTCATCGGGGCCGATGCCACGGGCGGCCAGGGCGCGGCCGACGATTTCCGGAAGCGACAAACGTTGCGCCAAGGTCAGGCCTAAGCGGTCCTCGGCCAGGCGCGGCCGCCATGACTTGCCGCTGAACGAGCAGCCGACACCGAGAAATTCGGGCTGCGCCGCCGTCATCGCACTCCTTTATCAGCACACACCCTATTGGTCCTTGGGGCTAGTGGTCCATCGGGCCGAAACCGGACTTGCGGTTGAAATTGTGCTCGGTTTCGATGCGGCGCACGGTGCCGGTCTTCGACCGCATGACGATCGAATGGGTGGTGGCGCCGCCCTGGAAGCGGCGTACGCCATTGAGCATATTGCCGTCGGTCACCCCGGTGGCGGCGAACATGACATTGCCGCTGGCCATATCCTCGAGGCCGTATTTGCGGTCGAAATCCTTGATGCCCCATTGGGTCGCCCGGCCCCGTTCATCGTCGTTGCGGAACAGCAATCGGCCCTGCATGAAACCGCCGATGCAGCGCAACGCCGCCGCCGCCAGCACGCCTTCGGGCGCCCCGCCGCTGCCGAGATACATATCGACGCCGCTTTGGGGCTGGGACGTGGCCATGACGCCGGAGACGTCGCCGTCGATGATCAGCATGATGCGGGCGCCGGCCTCGCGGACCTTGGCGATGAGCTCGGCATGGCGCGGCCGGTCGAGGATGCACACCACCAGATTGGAGATCTCCATCTTCTTGGCCTTGGCCAGGTTCTTGAGGTTCTCCGCCGGTTCCTGGTCGAGATCGACGATGCTGTCGGGCAGATCATCGCCGACGGCGATTTTTTCCATATAGACGTCCGGCGCGTTGAGAAAGCCCCCGGCCTCGGCCATGGCGATGACCGAAAGGGCGTTCTGGCCGCCCTTGGCGGTGATCGTCGTGCCCTCCAGGGGATCGAGGGCAATGTCGATCTTGGGCCCGCCGGCGCCGACCTTCTCGCCGATAAAAAGCATCGGCGCTTCGTCGCGCTCGCCTTCGCCGATCACCACGGTGCCATCGATGAGCAGGCTGTTCAAGGCCGTGCGCATGGCATCCACCGCGGCCTGATCGGCGGCGATCTCGTCGCCGCGGCCCATCAACAGTGATGACGCCAACGCCGCGGCCTCGGTGACGCGCACCGCCTCCAGGGCAAGATTGCGGTCCATCACCGCGACTTTAAGCTCGATTGCTGCTTCAGCCATGATTCCTCCCGTCATCCGGCCTCGGGTGCGTGGCCCAGGGCCTAAAGAGATTCAATGCGGATTATACATGGTGGTTCCAAGACCGTATCCAGCTTTTCGATTTTTGCAAGTGCCGAGGTCATTGCCGCTTCCTCGGTCTCGTGGGTGACGAGCACGATCGGCACCGTCTCGCCCGGCGCGCGGCCCCGTTGCAGCATGGATTCAAGGGAAATGCGCGCGTCGCGGAACGCGGCGGTGATGTCGGCGATGACGCCGGGTTGATCGACCACCATGAGACGGATGTAATTGGCGCCCAGGTGGCGCTCCATCGGCGCGGCTTTGAGCTTGCGCAACGCCGTCGCCGGCACCGCGAATGTCGGGATGCTCTGGCCGCGGGCGATGTCCATCAAATCGGCGACCACCGCCGACGCGGTGGGACCGGCGCCGGCGCCCGGGCCCTCATAGACCGTGGTGCCGGCGAAATCGCCTTCGGCGACGACGGCGTTGAACGCCCCTTCGACATGGGCGATGGGCGCGCTGAGCGGCACCAGGCATGGGTGCACCCGCTGTTCGACGCCGTCTTCCGTAAGCCGGCCGATGCCCAACAGTTTGATGCGGAAGCCGAGCTCGTCGGCGAACTGGATATCGAGGGCGGATATCCCGCCGATGCCTTCGCTGTACACCCCGGCGAAATTGACCTCGCAGCCATAGGCCAGCGCGGTGAGGATGGCGAGCTTGTGGGCGGCGTCGATTCCGTCGATATCGAAGCTGGGATCGGCCTCGGCGAATCCCAGACTCTGGGCGTCGGCAAGAACATCGGCGAATTCACGCCCACTCTCGCGCATGGTCGAGAGGATGTAATTGCAGGTGCCGTTGAGGATGCCGTAAATCCGCTTGATGTCGTTGGCCGCCAGCCCCTCGCGCAGGGCCTTGATGATGGGAATGCCGCCGGCGACAGCGGCCTCGTAATTCAGCGACACCCCCTTGGCCTCGGCGGCGAGGGCCAACGCCGTGCCGTGCAGGGCGATCAAGGCCTTGTTGGCGGTCACCACATGGCGGCCGGCGGCGATGGCGGCCTCGATCACCGCCTTGGCGACGCCGTCCGAACCGCCGATCAGCTCCACCACCACGTCGACATTGGCGGCAGCCGACATCGCCACCGGATCATCAAACCATTCATAGGCGGAAAGATCGATGCCGCGGTCGCGGCCGCGGTCCCGCGCCGAGATCGCGACAATTTGGATGGGCCGCCCGCAGCGCCGCGCCAGCAGATCGCCTTGGACCGTGATCAGACCCAGGGTTCCGGCGCCGACCGTTCCCAGTCCGGCGACGGCAATTTTCAATGGCTCGCTCAAGATGCGACCGCCGAGTTTTCCGCCGCCGCCAACAGCTTGTCGGCGGAGCGAATGAAGGTCCGGATGTTGCGCGTGGCCTGGCGGATGCGCTGGCGGTTCTCGACCATGGCGATGCGGACATAGCCGTCGCCATATTCGCCGAAACCGATGCCCGGCGACACCGCGACCTTGGCCTCGCGCAGCAACAGCTTGGAGAATTCGAGGGACTTCAACTCGGCATAGACCGGCGGGATCGGCGCCCACATGAACATGGTGGCCGGTGGCGGCGTCACCTCCCAGCCCGCCGCATTGAGGCCTTCGACGAGAACATTGCGGCGCTCGCGATAGCGCTCGCGGATCTCGGCGATGCAGTCCTGCGGGCCGTTGAGGGCGGCGGTGGCGGCGACCTGGACC
>CBDUSV010000223.1:0-5295 GCA_965369885.1 uncultured bacterium | reverse complement strand
GGCAAACCAGCGCCATAACCCTAATTGAGTACGGACCCTAGGTGATGCGCGTCACGCGCACCACTTCCTCAAGGGTGGTGATCCCCGCCAGGGCCTTGACCATGCCGTCTTCGAACATGGTCGCCATGCCTCCCAAGGCCGCGGCCTTTTCGATCTCGGCGGTTTCCGCCCGCCTGAGGATGAGGCGGCGGATTTCATCGGACATCACCAGGGCTTCAAGGATGGTGGTGCGGCCGCGATAGCCGGTGCCGTTGCACTCGGCGCACCCCACGGCCTTGTGAAGGGTGATGGTGGGGGCATCGGTAAAGCGGGTGAGGTTGAGTTGGGTGATCAGTTCCCCCATCGCCTCGAACGGTTGGCGGCAGGCCCGGCACAGGGTACGGACCAGCCGTTGGGCGACGATGGCGTTGACGGTGGAGGTCATCAGGTAGTCCTCGACGCCCATATCGAGAAGCCGGGTTATGGTGCCGGCGGCATTGTTGGTATGGAGCGTCGACAGCACAAGATGGCCGGTCAGCGCCGCTTGCACCGCGATCTCGGCGGTCTCGAGGTCGCGAATCTCGCCGATCATGATGATGTCCGGGTCCTGGCGCAGGATCGAACGCAGCACATTGGCGAAACTCAATCCGATCTGGGGCCGGACCTGGATCTGATTGACGCCCTCGAGCTGGTATTCGATGGGGTCCTCGACCGTCAATATCTTGCGGTCCGGGGTGTTGAGATCGCTGAGCGAGGCATAAAGCGTCGTCGTCTTGCCGCTGCCGGTGGGCCCGGTCACCAAGATGATGCCATGGGGCCGGGTCAGGACCTCCTGGAAGCGCCCGAGCACCTCCTTGCCGAAACCGAGAGCCGCGAGGTCGAAAAGCTGTTCCCGGTGCAGGATGCGCATCACCACGCTTTCACCGTGCATGGCGGGAACCGTCGACACCCGGAGGTCGATCTCTTCGCCGCGCACCGCGAGCTTGACGCGGCCGTCCTGGGGCAGGCGCCGTTCGGCGATGTTGAGCTTGGCCATCAGCTTGACCCGCGAGATCACCGCGGCGCGGAACCGGTTGGGTGGGGCCTCGACCTCGCTGAGCACGCCATCTATGCGGTAGCGCACATGCAGGGCATTCTCGAAGGGCTCGATATGGATGTCCGACGCCCGGGCCTCGACGGCGTTGCCGATCAACAAATTGACCATGCGCACCACCGGGGCTTCGCTGGCGAGATCCCGCAAGCGCTCGATATCCTCGTCGGCGCCGGGCTCGACCGCGGCCTCGCTGCCCTCGACGATCTGGCCGATGGCGGAGCCGCCGCCATAGGCGCGTTCGATGGCGGCCTCGACCTCGGCGGGCACCGCGACCCGGGGCAGCACCGGTTTGCCGGTGGTCAATTCCATCGCCTTGAGGGCATAGCTGTCCAACGGGTCGGCCATGGCCAGCATGAGGCCTTCGGCGGTGTCCACCAGGGGCATGACACGCGCCTCCTTGAGGAAGCGGGCCGAGACCTCGCTGTCGAGAATCCGGGTCTCCGGATAGTCGTCCGCACCCACCAGGGGGAGATTGAGAAGCTGGGACAGGGCCTTGGCCATGTCGGCTTCGGAAACGATGCCGAGCTTGGTGAGGACGATGTCGATGCGCTCGCCGCTTTCGCCGCCGAGACGGCGCGCCCGCTCGAGGCCGCTTTGGTCACACTTGCCCGCGGCGATCAGCCGCTCACCGAGCAACTGTTCGAAGTTTTCCGTGCTTTGCGTGCCTTGCGGTTCCGTCAGCATGCCGTCTCCGAGCGGATTTCCGATCCTGGGTATTCACCTGGCCGCCATATTCATCGGACCATTGCTAATATTTTGTCAATATACAGCCTGCCAAATCTTTCATACAGCAAGAAAAACCCAGACTTTTGCGGGCTTTTACGGGCTTTTCCGCCATTTCAGCCATTTCACCAAGCAAAACGCACCGGGCCGTAGAGCCACACCAGCCAAATACCGGCGCCAAGATAGGGCCCGAAGGCGATGCGCCGGCCCGCTGATAAGGCCCGGCCGGCCACGGTTTCGGCCAAGGCCACCACCAACGCCATCGCCGACGCCCACAAGACGATGCCGGCGAGACCCAGCCATCCCACCCAGGCGCCGCCGGCGGCTAAAAGCTTGGCGTCGCCAAGGCCGAGGCCATCGCGGTGGCGTAGCCGCCGGTAGGCCGCCCCGATGACGGCGAAGGCGATGAAGCCGGCGGCGGCGCCGATGACATGGTCGGCAAAAGCCCCGCCACGGCCCAAGACGGCGGCGAACACCAGCCCGGCGCCTAGCAGCGGCAGGGTCAGGGCATCGCTGAGGGTCAGGTGGCGGTGGTCCATGGCCGCCAGCGCCAACAGGGTCCAGCCCAGCGCCGTGCCGGCGTAAAGGGTGGGGCCGGTCAGCAGCGTGGCGGCCCATGGCACGACGGCGATGGCCAAAAGCTCGATGATGGGATGGAAGGCGCCGATGGCCGACCGGCAATGGCGGCAGCGGCCCCTGAGCATCAGCCAACTCAGCAACGGTACCAGATCGGCCGGCCCCAATATGTGATCGCAATGGGCGCAGTGTGACCGCGCGAAGACCACCTTGGCGCCATGGGGCAGGCGCTCGGCGACAAGACCGATAAAGCTGCCGATGAACGGCGCCATGATCAGCAGAATCAACCAGTCGGGGCCAAGATCAGGGAACATGGAACCGGACCCTAGCACAGGCTTTGGTGCCTTGGTCGTTCGGGGTCAACGGGTGGGGGGCAACGGCAGGTGGCCCCCCCCTGGGCAATGATGCTAGAATCCTTGGATGCAGATGTTTGTAAAGCTGGTTCAGTTTTGTTTCTTCTTCTCCGGCACGGCGATCTACAGCCTTTGGGCCCAGATCACCGACAAGGTGTTCTTCCACGCCATCCTGGCGGCATTGGTCGGCTTCCTGTTCTTCATGGCCGGGACTTTTTTGCTGGGGGTATTCGCCCGTTGTCTGCGCCTTGGCGCCGCGCGTACGGACTCCCCCGATCTGGCCCAGCGCATGGCGCACATCGCCAGCGAGATCGAACAAGGCGCCATCACGTTCAATACTTAAGGTATTTATGGGGGCATTCATGAGGGCTGTGGGCCCGCATTGATAGGGCGCTCAGCCGGCGGCGCTCTGGCTGCTTTTCTTGGCCGTCATGATCCGCTCGGGCGGGAATCGCACCGTGATTGTGGTGCCCTTGCCGATCTCGCTTTGTAAATCGAGGCAGCCGCTGTTCATCTCCACCAGAGATTTGGTCAGGGGCAGGCCGAGGCCGGTGCCTTCATATAAGCGGCCAAGGGGATCATCGACCTGCCCGAAGGGCGATAGCGCCTTGGGAATATCCTCGAGCGCGATGCCGATGCCGGTGTCCTTGACCTGGAACACGAAGCCGGAATCGGCACGGCACCAAACCTTGATTGTCACTTTGCCGCCCTCGGGGGTGAACTTGACCGCATTGGACAACAAATTGACCAGGATCTGCAGAAGCTTGCGGCGGTCGATATAAAGGTTTGGCATGTTTTCGGCGATGTCGGTGATCAGTTTGACATTGCCGCTTTCCGCGCGCCCCCGGACCATGGCGAGGGAGGCGTTGGTGACCTCGATGGCTTCGACCTCCTCTTCCTCCAGTTTCATCCCGCCGGCCTCGATCTTCGACAGATCGAGGATGTCGTTGATCAGACCGAGAAGATGGATGCCGGAATCATAGACATCATGGGCGTATTCCCGGTATTTGAGATTGCCGACGGCGCCGAACATCTCATTCATGATGATCTCTGAAAATCCGATGACGGCGTTCAGGGGGGTGCGCAGTTCATGGCTCATCAAGGCGAGGAATTCGGATTTCGCCTTGTTGGCGGCCTCGGCTTCGTCGCGGGCGACGGCGACATCCTCGGCAAGATTGGCAAGGTCCTCGCTTTGGGCTTCATACCGCCCCCTTGTGTCCTCAAGTTCAAGGATATGGGTCTTGAGTTGCTCTTCGCTTTGAAGAAGCGCGTCCTCGGTCTTTTTGGGCTGGGTGATATCGGTGTAGGTGGTGACGAAACCGCCGCCGGGCATGGGGTTGCGCCGTCCCGACAGGACGGTGCCGTCGGGGGTTGTCCTTTGGAAAATGTGCTCCTTATCATCGGTTTGCCGTATCTGCTCCATGCGGGTCTTGACGATATCCTCGATATCGCCATCGCTATACTCGCCGCGTTGGGCATGGAAACGGATGACGTCGTCATAGCCCATTCCCAATCGGATGAGACCGGGTGGGAAGCCGCGAAGGGTGATATAGTTTTGATTGAAGGCGACAAGTTTGAAATCAGAATCATAGACCGAGAAACCCTGGGAAATGTTTTCGAAGGTCGTGTTCAGGAGCGCAGATTTCTCGGCCAGTTCCCGTTCCGATTCCCGCAATTCGGTGATGTCGGTGTAGGTGGTAACGAAGCCCCCACTTGGCAATACCTTGCGGTGATAGACGATGACGGTGCCGTCGGGCCGTAAGCGTTCCCGGATACGATCTTTGCCCTCCTTGATGCTCTCAATACGAAATTTTATTTTCTCTTCGACATCGTCTTTGCCCAGGACCCCATATTCGGCACGGTGGCGAATAATCTCTTCATGGCCCATGCCCAGGGGTTCGAAATCCGATGGCAAACCACTCAATTCGAGGAACCGTTGGTTGAAGGCGGCGAGTTTCAAATCCGCGTCATAGACCGAGAAGCCTTGGGACATATTCTCGAAGGTTGCGTTCAAAAGCGCCGATTTTTCGGCCAGTTCCCTTTCGGCCTCATGCTTGCGGGTGACATCGCGGGCGGTGCCGATGAACAGGCGCTTGCCATCCAGATTGACCTCGCCGATCGCCAATTCCAGGGTAAACAGGGTGCCGTCCTGGCGCCGTCCGGTGACTTCGCGCGGCCCGATGCCGATGATCTTGCCGGTGCCGGTCTTCAGATAGGCCTGGATATGGCCGTCATGGTGTTTGCGTTCATCCTCGGGGATGAGGATTTCGACGTTGGTGCCGACCACCTCCGCCGCGCCGTAGCCGAACATCTTCTCGGCGGCGGGATTGAAGGATTCGATGATGCCTTGCTCGTCGATGGTGATGACGCCATCGACCATATTGTCGAGAATGCCGCGAAGGTGGCCCTCGCTTTTACGCAGTTCCTGTTCGGCTTTCACGGGCTCAAGACTTTCATTTTCACATCATCAAGACACACCGCCGCGCCACACCACATGACACGGCGACATTTCCGCATAGTCCTGGCCAAGCCTATGGTTAATTGCTTACCAAAAGGTCAATGGGTAGGGCG
>CBDUSV010000222.1:0-5321 GCA_965369885.1 uncultured bacterium | reverse complement strand
GCTCGAAGCCCATGCCATCCTCGAACACGAAGGGCAGGATGCCGCAGCGGTCCGGGTCGGTGTCGGTCCAGATATGGGAGCGGTAGCTGAGATAGCCCGCGGGCTTGCCGTCCATGAAGGGCGAATTGGCGAACAGCGCCGTGGAGATCGGCTGGAGCGCAAGACCGGTGCGGAACTTCCGCACCATGCAGGCCTCGCTCTCGAAGTCGAGATTGACCTGCACCGTGGTGGTGCGCAGCATCATGTCCAGCCCCAGCTTCCCCTTGGTCGGCATATAGGCCTTCATGATGGCGTAGCGGCCCTTGGGCATCCACGGCATGTCGGCGCGGCCCGCCTTGGGGTGAAAGCCGATGCCCAACAGCCCGACACCAAGGGCGCCCGCCACCTGCTTGACCTGGGCGAGATGCTCATGGACCTCGTTGCAGGTCTGGTGCAGATTTTCCAGGGTCGCGCCCGACAGCTCGAACTGGCCGCCGGGCTCAAGGGTGATGGTGGCGCCATCCTTCGCCAGCGCCACCGGCTTACCGTCTTCGGTCACCGGCTGCCAGCCGAAGGCCTGCATGCCTTCCAGGATGGCGCGGATGCCGGCGCCACCATCGGCGGCGGGCTCGCCATAGGCAACCGGCGTGAGGTCGTCCTGGCGGAAGGCGAACTTCTCGTGCTCGGTGCCGATGCGCCAGTCTTGGCGTGGCTTGCATCCGGCCTCGAGATATTCGACCAATTGGCGCTTATGGGTGATGGGCTCGGCGTTGGGCATGTGGTCTCGGGAACTCATCTTTCTTGGACTTAAGTGGTTGTTCTTATGTGTTGTCGTGTTATCGCCAATCGCCCAGCACCGCCTGCCAGCACGCCAGCGCCGCCAGCGCCGCGGTATCGGCGCGCAGCAGCCGGGGGCCCAGCGCCACCGGGGTAACAAAGGGCAGTTTACCCAACCCGTCAAGCTCCGTCGGCGCGAAGCCGCCTTCGGGACCGATCAACACCGCCCAAGGTTGAGCCGCGCCCCCGCCTTCCCTGAGCGCGGAAAGCGCCGCCGCGATCGGCTCCCCGCCGCCGCTTTCATCACACCACAGGATACGCCGCCCCCGGGGCCAGGCGTCCATCACCTCGGCCAGGGGCTTGGGCGCGAAGATTTCGGGAACCGCCAGGCGATCGCATTGCTGGGCCGCCTCGATGGCATTGGCCCTAAGCCGGGCGGTGTTGACGCGGGCAACCTGGGTGTGGGTAGTGATCACCGGCATGAGGGCCGAGACCCCGAGTTCCGTCGCCTTCTGGGCCAGGTAGTCGATCGGCGCGCGCTTGATCGGGGCGAACAGCAGCCACAGATCGGGCTCGGCCACCTGGGGTCGCAGGGCGGTCTCCACCACCACTTTACACGACCCCTTTTTGGCCCCGCCCTTCTTGATGTCATCGATGCGGGCGCGCCATTCGCCATCACGGCCATTGAACACCGCGACCTCGGCGCCGGCCCCAAGGCGCAGCACATGGATCAAGTGATGGGCCGGGCCACCATCGAGGATGAGGGTGGCGCCTTCGCCCAGATCGCCGTCAACGAACAGCCGTGATTTGATCCCTGTTGCCGCCATTTTAAATCCATGCTTCTCCCGGGCTTTTCCCGGCCGCTTGAGAAGCGGCCGCGGGGAGGGATAGACTACATCATGATCGATCCCACCAAAACCGGCGCCAGCGACATGCCCGCCCGCCATTGGACGGACCGCTGGATCCCCGAGCGCGCCAAGCCCTATGGCAGCCTCGCGCGCCTGGATCGGCCCATCGGCACCTGGCTTTTATATATCCCGTGCCTGTGGGGGGTGGTGCTGGCGAGCCCGGGCCTCGCCGGGCCGGCCTGGATCGCCGCCTGTTTCGCCCTGTTCGGCGCCGGCGCCCTGGTCATGCGCGGGGCCGGCTGCACCTTCAATGACATCGTGGATAAGGACTTCGATACCCAGGTGGCGCGCACCCGGGTGCGGCCCATCGCCTCAGGCGCCATCTCGGTGCCCCGGGCGGTGGCGTTCCTGATTGCCCAGATGCTGGTGGGGCTCGGCATCCTCATGGCCTTCAATTCCTTCACCATCGCCTTGGGCGTGGCGTCCCTCGCCCTGATCTTCACCTACCCCTTCATGAAGCGCATCACCCACTGGCCCCAGGCCTTCCTGGGCCTGACCTTCAATTGGGGGGTGCTGATGGGCTATGGGGCCATCACCGGGACCCTGGCGCCCGCCGCCCTTGTCCTCTATGGCGCAAGCTTCTGCTGGACGCTGGGCTATGACACCATCTACGCCCACCAGGACAAGGAAGACGACGCGCTGGTCGGTGTCAAATCCCTGGCGCTGCATCTCGGCCCCCGCACCCGTCCGTGGCTGTTCGCCTTCTATGGCGCCGCCATCGCACTGATGGCGCTGGCCGGGCACCTCGCCGGGCTCCATTGGCTGTATTATTTGGGTCTCGCCTGCGCCTTGGCTCAGTTGATGTGGCAGGCGAAGGAGATCGACATCGACGACGCGCAAGATTGCCTGGCCAAATTCAAATCCAACCGCACCTTCGGTTTCATCCTGCTGGCGGCCCTGGCGGCGGGCCAGCTTGGGATTTAAGCCGAGTTAAACCTCGATCTTCTCGAAGCCGGGGAAGGATGCGGGGCGCGCTTGGGCGTGCAAGGCGGTGATGTGGCGGCGACGCAGATCCGGTTGCGCCACCGCGTCCAGGATGAAGTCGTCGACCGCCTTGCCCGGCGCCGCATGGTCGCGGGCATGGGCGATGGCCTCGACTTGGCCGAGGGCGGCATAGCGGCGGTTCGTAGCGGCAACCGCGCCGAGCCCGAGCGGTTGGCCATCACGGACGAGACACCCATGGACCGAGACATAGCCATAGACCTCGGCCAACCGGCGCCCGCCGGTAAGGGTGACCCGGGCGTCCTTGAGGCGGCCGAAATGGTAGTTCTCGCCGGGCTGTTCGGTTTCGTGCATGCGGTGCAATTGTGCCGCGGTCAGCCAATTGATGAACAAATTGACCACGGTTCCCGGCGACGGATGGGGCGTCGAAGGGATCGAGCCGTATGAGGTGATATGGGCGGAATAGACCGAATCGAAATCATACAGGGACGCCAGCGTCATGGGGATCACCACGTCATCGCCGCCGCCATTGGCGCCATTGCCGTATTTGCGGGAAAGCTGTTCGGGCGACTGGTTGGAGCCCGAAGCCAGCACCGCCCAGCGCCCTCGGAACATGGCGCCGTCCTCGTCCACCTCCTCGTCCACCAGAGGCCTGGTCTCGCCATTGACGTAAAGATAGGAATGGCCCGGATTGGCGAAGGGATAGGCCTTGGCCCAAGCCAACTTCCGCGCCTGATCCGCCTCGCTCATAGTTATCACTCCCGATTGAATGGGACGCGATTGTGCCCTCCCGCGAGGCCGCCCGCAAGCCGGGGGTTGATAAATTCGGCGGATATGACCAGGAAATTGAATGTCAGGCGGGGACCGGTTGGGGCCGCGAGCCGCCGGCGGTCTCTTGCTTGATGATGAAATAGCGCACATGGCAATTGTCGACTTTGGTCCAGCTGAGCTGGGCCCAGGCCTTCTTGGCCTCCATATAGCTGGCAAACGGGCCGAAGCGCTGTTCCTCGCCGCCCGGGGCCATATCAGCGAAATCCGTGGCCTTGTATTCGCCGCCGATGATCCAATAACACGCCATGATTACAATCCTTTAGCTCATCATATTATGGCCGGTTGGGCTTAATATTCGGTAAAATCAACTCTGTACACCGGGCAAAAGCCATGTAATCTCTGGCCCATGGCCTACCCGTCCCTGCGCGAATTCATCCAGTTTCTAGAAAGCAAAGACGCGCTCCGGCGGGTCACCGAGCCGGTCTCCCCCGCCCTCGAGATCACCGAGATTCAGACCCGGCTGTTGGCCGAGGGGGGCCCGGCGGTGCTGTTCGAGAACGTCATCGGCGAAGATGGCAGGAAATTCGCCTTCCCCGTGCTGGCCAATTTGTTCGGCACCACGGAGCGGGTGGCCTGGGCCATGGGCCGCGAGCTTGGTGAGCTCCGGGCGCTGGGCGAGATGCTGGCCTTCCTCAACCACCCCGAGCCGCCGGAAAGCGTGCGCGGCGCGCTGGACATGCTGCCCCTGGTCAAGACCGTGCTGACCCAGAAGCCGAAGACGGTCAAGCGCGCGCCGTGCCAGGACGTGGTGCTCCAGGGTGACGAGATCGATCTCGCCGCCCTGCCGGTGCAGACCTGCTGGCCCGGCGAGCCGTCACCCCTGATCACCTGGCCCTTGGTGGTGACAAGGGCGCCCGGCGAAGACGAAAGCGAAGACGGCGGCGAAGGCGGCGGCGATGCCATGGCGCGCTTCAAGGATTACAATCTCGGCATCTACCGCATGCAGGTCACCGGCCGCAACACCACCTTGATGCGCTGGTTGCGCCACCGCGGCGGCGCCCATCATATCGCGCGGTGGCGCGACGCCGGCGCCGACAAGGTGCCGGTGGCCGCCGTCATCGGCGCCGATCCGGCGACCATCATCGCCGCCGTCACCCCGGTGCCCGAGGCCATATCCGAATACCAGTTCGCCGGCATCCTGCGCGGCAAGCGGGTCGAGCTCTGCGATTGCATCACCATTCCGCTCAAGGTTCCGGCGGCGGCGGAGATCGTCCTCGAGGGTCATGTGTCGCTGACCGAGACCGGCGAGGAAGGCCCCTTCGCCGACCACACCGGCTATTACAACGCGGTGGACACCTTCCCGGTCTTCACCATCAGCGCCATCACCATGCGCTCCGACCCGATCTATCTGTCGACCTTCACCGGCCGGCCGCCGGACGAGCCCTCGATGCTGGGCCAGGCCTTGAACCAGGTGTTCGTGCCGCTTTTGATCAAGCAGTTCCCCGAGATCACCGATTTCTATCTGCCGCCCGAGGGGTGTTCCTACCGCATCGCCGTGGTCTCGATCCGCAAGTCCTATCCCGGCCACGCCAAGCGCATCATGATGGCGATATGGTCCTATCTGCGCCAGTTCCTCTACACCAAGTTCGTCATCGTGGTGGATGACGACATCGACGTGCATGATTGGTCCGACGTCATGTGGGCGGTCGCCACCCGCATGGACCCGGCCCGCGACATCACCATCATCGAGAACACCCCGATCGACAGCCTCGACTTCGCCTCCACCGGCCACGGCCTGGGCGGCAAGGCCGGCCTCGACGCCACCACCAAGATCGGGGCCGAGATCTCGCGAACCTGGGGCACCCAGATCCGCATGACCGACGACATCATCGATCAAGTCACCAACAAATGGCCGTCCCTCGGCCTGCCCGGCTCGGGCAAGCC
>CBDUSV010000221.1:0-5330 GCA_965369885.1 uncultured bacterium | reverse complement strand
CACGCCATGAAGGTTTATATCGCCGCCGACCCCTTCTATAAGAAAGCGCCCCATCAGACCGGCTCCAGCGGTATCCGCGCCGGGTGCAAGGATTGCCATTTTTCCGCCACCGACCTAGTGGGCAAGACCTGGATCCATGCCAAGAAGGGGGTCACGGAATGGATCGCGCTTTGGCGCTTCGACTATGACGATCCCAAGGTGTGGGCGCGCCGCCGGGTGGTGACCGCCCACCGGGTGCGCGATGAAATGCGTGCCGACGATAGCGCCGCTTGCCGCAACTGCCACACATTGGCCTTGACGCGGCCCAAAAGCCGGGCAGGGAGGGCGGCCCATGAACTTGCCGCCGAGGGTGCCCGCACCTGCATCCAATGCCATTTCAATCTGGTGCACCGCCCGGTGGCCCCGCGTCTTGAATTTATTCGCGGCCAAGCCGGGGGCCATTGATATGGAGGTCATGACATGATCGAACCCTCGGTTGATGTTCTCGGCGGCGATGCCCTGGGACGGGTGATCAAGCGCTATGTCCTCGCCACCCGGCCCATGTTTTTCACCGCGTCCGTGTTGCCGGTCATCGTTGGTACCGTCTGGGGCGTTGGCGCTGCCGGGCAGATTGATGCGGGCGCCATGGTTTTGGCGCTGGCCGCTATCCTTTGCGTCCATGGCGGCATCAATGTCTTGAACGATGTCTATGATTCGCAAAGCGGCGGCGACGAAACCAATACCGGGCGCATCTTCCCCTTCACCGGGGGATCGCGGTTTATCCAGAACGGTGTCATGAGCGCTGAAGCCATGAAGCATTGGGGCATGGTCCTGCTGATCGTTGCCGCCGTGCTCGGGCTCTGGCTGTTCGCCATCAAGGGATGGGTGGTGTTGGCCTTGGGCGTAACTGGCATGGGGCTTGGCGTTTTGTATTCGATGCCACCGGTAGCCCTTGGCGGGCGCGGCATTGGCGAGGCCGCAGTCGGCGCCGGCTTCGGCGTCCTGCCCGTGATCGGCGCGGCATGGTTGCAAAGCGGTACCTGGGACGGAGCCGCATTGATCCTGTCATTGGCTGTAGGGTTCTGGATCGCGGCGGTCCTGGTCATCAACGAGGTCCCCGACATCGAGGCCGATGCCGCCGTCGGCAAGCGCACCCTGGTGGCCCGGCTTGGGATTGCAGGCACGCGGTGGCTCTATCTTGCCCTACAGGTTTCGGCGGTGGTGATGCTGGCCTGGCTATTTGTTGGTGGCGGGCTCTCGGCTTTGGCGCTGTCGCTGCCGGTGCTTGGCCTTGCCGCCGCCATGGTGGCGGCGCAGGGGATCGCGGCGGGCGGGCGCGCATCGGGCAGGCTCAGGCGCGGAATCCGCATCACGCTGGCGATCCACGGTCTCGGCTGTCTCTGGCTCGCATTGTGGCTATGACAAAATCGCAAAGGAGGAGAACATGACCGGCAAGCGCATTTTCCTGATCATTCCCCTGATTGCCATCTTTGTGTCCTTTTCGGCCTTACCGGTTTTGGCTCAGGGCGCCGAGCCCGCCAAAACCATGGTGCCGTCCCTGATGGTGCCCTTCTTCGCCGATTGGATCACCTCGCCCCATGCCGACCGCAAGTCCGAGGCCTTTATCCATTGGAACAAGGATGGCGCCGTGCCCAAACGCTGCGCCCGGTGCCATTCCAGCCCCGGCTTTCTCGATTTCCTCGGCGCCGACGGCAGCGCCGCCGGCACCGTCGAAAAGCCGGCGCCCATCGGCACGGTGATCACCTGCATCACCTGCCACAATGACAAGACCATACAGCTTTCCAGCGTCACCTTTCCTTCGGGCTTGACCGTCAAGGGGCTGGGACAGAGCGCGCGCTGCATGCAGTGCCACCAGGGCCGCCAATCGACCAAAAGCGTCAACCGGGCGACCAAGGGCTTAGGCCACGACAAGGTTGCGAAGAAGCTCCGCTTTATCAACGTCCATTACTTTGCCACCGGGGCAACCCTGATGGGCACCAAGGCCAAGGTCGCCTATGAATACAAGGGCAAGGCCTATGCCGGGCCATTGAAGCACCGCAAGGAATTCAACGAATGCGTCGAGTGCCACAGCCCCCATAGCACCGAGGTCAATGTCGCCGACTGCAAAGCCTGCCACAAGGAAGTCAAGGGACCCAAGGATTTGAAGAAGATCCGCAATAGCACGGTGGATTATGACGGTGACGGTGACGTCACCGAGGGCATCGCCGGCGAGGTCGCCACCCTTCACGCCGCCCTATATGGGGCAATGCGGGATTATGCCCGCCAAGTGGTCAAGACGCAGATCGTTTACGAGGCCCACAAGCACCCCTATTTCTATGTGGACAAGAATGGTAACGGCATCGCCGACAAGGATGAACTGACCCGCAAGAACGCTTTTCGTGCCTTTACGCCGAGACTGCTGCGCGCGGCCTACAATTACCAATACATCGCCAAGGAACCGGGGGCCTATGCCCACAATTCCAACTATGCTATTCAGATTCTCTATGACAGCCTTGCCGATCTGGCGGCCCGGGTGCCGGTGAAGAATCTTAAACGCATGAACCGTCCGAAATAATTTCTGGGGGTTGGAGGATGTTTCAAAGCATCGTAGTCGCCACGGATGGCTCTGATCACGCAAAGCGTGCGGCGGTTGTTGGAGCCGAACTTGCTTCCGCCTGTGGCGCACGTCTTACTATTGTCCATGTCGCTCCTACACATGCATCTCTGGAGGACATCGAAAAGTCCAATGACCTGCCACAACAGGTGAAAGACGAGATACGGCAAATTCATGACGCCATGGGCGGATTGGAGTTAAGTACTTATGCCCCTATGCCCGCACCGAAGTCAGCAATCGAGCATCTTGGAAATGCTATCCTGGACCGCGCGGATAACGTCGCCCGTGACAGCGGAATGCAACAGGTTTCCCGTGTGCTTGCCTATGGTAATGCCGCGGAAGAGATTGTCGCACAAGCCGAGAACGCAAAAGCTGACTTGATTGTCATCGGCACACGCGGACTAAGCGACCTTAAAGGATTGGTGATGGGTAGCGTGTCCCACAAAGTGATCCATCTGGCCAGCTGCCCATGCGTCACCGTTAAATGATATTGAGCCGATTGGCCCAATGTTGGCTCTTGCCTATTAGCCGAAATTTGGTACCCGCGATTAGAGAACCCCTGCCTGGGGTCGGTCGTGGTGATCTTGAAATCGATCTAAATCTGGTCGGATTTGGCCTTAAGCCCACCTGTGAAAATCATCCATTTGGGTATCTAATACTGCCGTGATTGTCCGAAGGGTGGGAACGGCCATGCTCAGACGAATTGCGGTTATCTTGGCGCCGGCGATTCTAGCCTTGGGCCTTCCGGCGGGGGCCTCTTTCAATTTCTCCCGGTCAGCTCCGCGCCGCGGCGGATGAGGGTGGTTTGAACCATGGATATCCAGTTTGATCTGTTTTACGTGCTTCTCGTGCTGTTGGTCGTAACCCGGGCGTTTGGCGAGGTGGCCGAACGGATCGGCCAGCCGGCGCTGGTTGGTGAGCTCATCGCAGGTATCGCCTTGGGCGTGACCGTCGCTGCGTATTCTGGAACATTCCCGAATCTGGTAAACCTTGCCGATAACGAGGTCTTCGTGGCCATCACCGAGTTGGGCATGTTCTTCCTGATGCTGTTTGCCGGTGTGGAAATGCAGCCGCAGAAGGTTCTGCAGCATTCACGCGGCGCGATCGTCGTTGCCATAGGCGGCATGGTCATCCCGTTGGTGCTCGGTGTGGGGCTAGGCTGGCTGTTTTTGCCGGATTCGGACCTTTGGGCCCCACAATGCCTCTTCATCGGGACCGCACTTTCGATAACGGCGGTGCCGGCCACGGTGCGGATTCTGATGGACCTTGGACAGCTGGATACGCCGGTTGGTCAAACCATCATATCCGCGGCGGTGTTCGACGACATCCTCAGCCTCATATTGCTGGCATGGCTGATCGGCATGATCGTTGTCGGCGCAGCCCCGGGGCTTGCCGACATCGCATGGCTTGTCGGGAAAATCGTTTTGTTCTTCGTGATCACCGCTGTTGTCGGCCTTTACCTTTTTCCGTGGGGCGGCCGTTTGGTGCACCACTTTAAGACCCAGGAGCTCGAAATCAGCGCGATGCTTGTCGGCGGCTTTGCCTTCGCGGTCTTGGCGGAGGCGTTGGGTCTGCATTTTATTCTCGGTGCCTTTGTGGCCGGGCTCTACTTCGGTCGGAAGACCATCGACGAAAAAAGCTACGACCGGGTGAGGAACACGATCTCGGCCTTGACCTTCGGTTTTCTGGCGCCGATTTTTTTCGCGTCGATCGGCTTCAACCTGAACTTGGGAGCTTTGTTTGGGGCCCCGGTATTCTTAGCCACTCTGATTTTGGTCGCCTTTTTCGGAAAAGTCATCGGCGCCGGCGGGGCGGCTTGGGCCTTCGGGTTCCAGGCCCGCGAATCCATCACCATCGGTATAGGGATGAGCCCAAGGGGCGCGGTAGAGTTGGTGATCGCTGGCATTGCCTTGAAGGCGGGCTTGTTCGCAACGGGGGACACGCCCTCTCCGATCGTGGAAAATCTCTTTTCGGCCGTAGTGATCATGGCCGTGGTGACCACCATCATAAGCCCTATAATTCTGCATCGAACCTTCCCCCCTCGCCCTGGATAAATCCCTCAAACTGTTTTCTTGAGGCTCCCTTTAAACGGCATATGTCCGCTTTAAGGTGATTAGTCAACATTCCAGTGTCAGCTCTAGATCTCCATTCTTGGGGATGTACCAAAATCACTGCATTTCTGTACCCCCTGCTCGTGGCTGGCCTGCCCCCATTAACTGGTCCAGCTTTCGGGGAGAAGGTCAGCTCTGGAGGGAAGGTCCGATCTGATGTACGGCAAACACTTCTTTTCCGTACCCCGCTGCCCTCAGTGCAAAGGAGTATCGCCTGCCGGCAGCTCTCGATTTAGCAATTCCTTGATCGCTCGATTACCAGCATCCACACCGCCTTGCCGTCGAAGTCGTTCCTCTCTAGGCAAGCATCGGCTTCTGCACAAGATTTTGTCAATCGTCGTGGCACCACCATTCGGTCCATTCTGTTGGCCAGGATCGCATGAAGAGCCCTGATAAGCAGTTAAATTTTGTGCCCCTAGTGTGCCCCCAGCATAGGGGTGTATATAAAAAAAGTGCCGGGAACCAAGGTTCCCGGCAAGTTTTAACAGGGAGGCTTTACGTCTGGGAGACGTAGGGTCCAGTAATTGGACCCTTCTTTCGGGCGTTGCGCCCAAAACCGGTGGGGGCCGCGGCGCGGCTTATGCCAAGACCCCGAAACAAATTTTCAAACTCTAAATTTTCAAACC
>CBDUSV010000220.1:0-5347 GCA_965369885.1 uncultured bacterium | reverse complement strand
CTGCACAATTGTGGAGATCCAATCCCGCCCGAGGATCAAACGTCCCTCCGGGGGATATTTTGGTTTTATCCCGCCCGAGGATCGAACGTCCCTCCGGGGGATATTTTGCCTTCGGCAAAATATGGTGGGCGATACTGGGATTGAACCAGTGACCCCCTCGATGTCAACGAGGTGCTCTCCCGCTGAGCTAATCGCCCCCATATGCGGACACAGGGATTGCCGCCCTGATCACCATCACGGGACGATCACGGCGGACCCGGGATTTATAGCGCATCCTCTCTATATTTCAAGAAAGCGGCCATGGCATGGGTGTGGAGGCATGGATGCGGAGACTTGGGTGCGGAGACTTGGGTGCGGAGGCATGGATGCGGGGGTAAGGAGGGCGCGGCTCAGGCCGCCAACAGAATTTCGACCTGTTCGACCAATTCCCTGAGGTGGAATGGCTTGGACAACACCTTGGCGCCCTGTTGCATCGGGTCCTTGGTCTTCAGCGCCACCGCGGCGAAACCGGTGATGAACATCACCTTCATGTCAGGGGTCGCGGCCTTGATCCTGTTGGCGAGTTCGAGCCCATCCAGATTGGGCATGACGATATCGGCGACGATCAAATCGAATTCACCGTTGGTAAACGCATCCAGCGCGTCCTTGCCATCGGCGACGGCAAGGACGTCGTGCCCCGCGCGCTCCAGTGCCTTGGCCAGGAACGAGCGCATGGTTTGATCGTCTTCGGCTAAGAGAATTCGCCCCATGGTCCCCTACTATTCATGGTGTTCGTTCAATAATTTCCAGAAGGCTTGAACGGGCCCCTGCCATGGGCCTGGAAACCTGCGTCCCCTGGTCCATGACGTAAATCCAACTGAATATGGACCAGAAATGGTTGTTAAAATGTAAAGGGAGACCTCGGCTGCGTCAACTTGGCACGATCGGGGGCGGCAACCGGGCGATGGCGCACGCGCCTCAAAGCCCCGGAAATGATGGCTGACAGGCCTTTTCCGCCATGACAACCCGTGACTCGCCGCCCCGATTGGTCTAAATCTCAATCATGGCGACAAAAACCAAAGAAGCCAGCGCATCTGAAGGCAACGGCAAATGGGAGAGCCGGCTTCCCGACCGGCAGTCCATGCCGGCGGTGTTCGCCTCACCCCATAGCGGCGCCGACTACCCGGCGGAATTCGTCGCCGCCTCGCGCCTGGATTTCCTGACATTGCGCAGATCGGAAGACAGTTTCGTCGATGAAATCTTCGCCGCCGCACCCGACCATGGCGCGCCGCTGTTGCGGGCCTTCTTCCCCCGCGCCTTCCTCGATCCCAACCGCGAGCCCTTCGAGCTCGACCCGGAGATGTTCGCGGACCAGCTTCCGTCCTACGTCAATTCCCAATCGGCGCGGGTGATGGCCGGCATCGGCACCATCGCCAGGGTGGTGACCAGCGGCGAGATCATCTACAAGGACAAGCTGCAATTCGCCGAGGCCGCGGACCGCATCAACACCTACTACCGGCCCTATCACCGGGAACTGCAGAAACTCATCGAACGGACCCGCGACGATTTCGGCTTTTGTTTGTTGATCGACTGCCATTCGATGCCGTCGGTCGGCGGCCCGATAGACCGGGACCCCGGCGCCAATCGGGCCGATTTCGTGCTCGGCGATTGCTTCGGCGCCTCCTGCGCCAAGGAATTGACCGACAAGGCGGAAGAGGTACTGACGCGAATGGGTTACCAGGTGTTGCGCAACAACCCCTATTCCGGGGGCTACACCACGGTCCATTACGGCCGCCCGGCGGCCAAGGTCCACGCCCTGCAGATCGAGATCAACCGGGCGCTTTACATGGACGAAACGAAAATTGAACCGACCCCGAAAATGGCCGAATTGACCGAACGCATTAGCACCCTTATCGCCGAGATCAAAGACTTCGCCCTCACCATGACGGACAAGTCCTAGGCGGACAGGGCCTTCGCCAACTCCGAGATTTTCAGAAAAAAGGCCGCGCACAACCGGCGCGGCCCAAGTTTAGGGAGGAAACGCCCAAGAAGGGCATTGCGACGGCGCGTCCAGGTAGGACACGGCGCATCGCGGTGCCTATATGGCATTAATCTTAATAAATTTCAATAAAATATATAAGACATAACACTTGGGGGAAAACCGCCGGATTGAGCCCTTTTCTGGTCCCAGCCTCCACCGGCGGCGGGTTTGACCGGACATTATGGCAGCTCGGCGGCCCGTTACGGCACCCGGCACGGCGATTGCTTCACTCTAGGTCATGAGATCGCCAATACCCTTTCAATCCGGCCGCGAAAAGACACTCGCGCGCGTGGGCGCCATCATTTGCGTGCTCGCCATGGGCCTCGGTGGCGGCAGCAAAGCCATGGCCTATGTGCCTGATGCGGAAAAGAAAATCTGTTCCGAGACGATCAGCCGCCATGAGCGCGCCCAGCGCATCCCTGACCAATTGCTGAGCGCGGTGTCACTCGCCGAATCCGGGCGCTGGGACAAGGTCAACCGGGCACATTTTGCCTGGCCATGGACCGTTACTGCCGGGGGCAAGGGGCTGTTTTTCACCACCAAGGCCAAAGCCATCGCCCAGGTCCGGCGCCTGCAAAGGCGCGGCGTGCGAAATATCGACGTCGGCTGCATGCAGATCAACCTGATGTGGCACGAGGGCGCCTTCGCCACCCTGGACGACGCCTTCGACCCGGACATCAACGTCGCCTACGCGGCACGTTTGCTGCGGCGCCTTAACGATGCCAGGCGGTCCTGGATCATGGCCGTCGGGCTCTATCATTCATCGAGCCGGTCGCGCCACTACCGCTACCGGCGCAAGGTCCTGAGGTTGTGGAATAAGGAACGGCGCCGGGCCGCCAAGGAGCGCCGCCTTGCCTGGATGGAGGAATATAAACGCCGCCAAGCGCAACGCCTCCGGCTCCACCACCGGCGCGCGCCGGGACAACTGGCCCGGAAATCCAACACCCGCTAAAGCAGTCTCCGCACTCCCAGCTGGCTCAGCAGCTCAGCCGCCGGTGCCGTCCCCCCTCTCGGGGATGCCCGCGAGCACGACCATGCCGGCAACGCCGAAGACGGCAAGCAGGATGAAGCTCGCCCCATAGCCGCCGGTCGCCATCACCAGGATGCCGAACACCGGCGGCGCCACCACCACGCCGGCGAAGGTGACGACCATGGACCCGCCGGTGACCAGGCCGGCCTGGCCCGGCGGCGCGAGACGGGCGAACTCGGCGAGAAAGACGCCGTTCCAGCCGATCGCCGTCGCCCCGAACAGCACCGAGACCGCGATCAGCGCGGACAGCGGCCATCCCGGCGCGAACAGCGCCGTGAGCGCGGCGCCGGCGGCCATGGAGAGCCCCAAAAGCGCCAGGATGCGCCTGGCAGTCAACACCAGCCCCGACAGCCCACCCCACGCGATGCGGCCGAAGATGCCCGCGGTCTGGGCCGCCGCCAACACCATTCCCGCCGTCACCAGGTCAAGGGCGACATCTTCGACCAGATAGGTGACGAGATAGGTGACCAGGCACATCTGCACCGACGAATAGAGAAAGGACGTAAAAGCGAGGCGGCGCAGCACCGTATCCGCCATCACCGTGCGAAAGGGCGTGAGCAGATTGCCGCGCAGACGCTGAGCCTGGTTGCGGTCGGCATCGAAGCGGCGGCGCAAGGGCTGCAGCGCCACCATCGCCACCAGGCACGCCGCCGCCATATAAAGCGAGGCGACGCGCCAGCCCTGGGCCAGAACCAGCACCGGGATGATGGCCCCGGCCAAGGCGCCACCGAGCGGCACCCCGGTTTGCTTGACCGAGAACACCAACGGCATCAGGCGCGGCGGCGTATAGCGGGCAAGGATGTGGGAGCTCGCCGGCGTCGGCGGGCCGTAACCGATGCCCATCACCAACGCGCCAAGCATGACCAGGGGCAACCAGCCGGTCGCCGTCAGGCACAAACTGATGGCGGCGATGGCAAGGCAGGCCTGGCACATGCGGATGGCGCCGAAGCGCAGGGTGAACAGGCCGCCCATGCCCGAGCTCGCCATGGCGGTGATGTAGACCAACGAGATATATCCGCCGATCCAGCGCGCCGGAACCCCAAGATCAACCGCCGCGACCACGGCGAAGACCGGAACGCTGAGCAACGCCATGGTCACCAGGGACTGGACCCCCAGCATGGAAGCCAGCGGCCATGCCGCCGCGCGCAGGGCCGGTTGGGACGCGCGTGTTGAACGCTCGGGAGGGAGTTCGGTCATGGCGGCGTCATCGGTGAAATTTTTTGGTTCCTTTTCACGCCCGTATCGGGGAAAAAGAGGGGTGCGGCTCGACCCGCGCCATCGAACACCGGACACCTTCCGGTTCCGTCCAATCGCATTTTCCAAGTGGGTACTAAAGCAATGGCTACACACCAGCAAGACAGGCTGACCAGCAACGCCGAGGTTGCCAACAAACTCCTCGATCCCAAGGGCATGAAAGGCGTCGATGTCGGCTGTGGCGAGGGCCGTTTCACCCGATACCTTGCGAGCCAGGGCGCCGAGATGCATGGCATCGACGTCAACGACAAATCCCTGGACAAGGCCCGCGCCGCCCTTGATGGCGAGAATGTGACCTTCCAAAACGCCCGCGGCGAGGACATGCCCTTCGAGGACGGCGCGCTGGATCTGGTGGTGTTCTCCAACAGCTTTCACCACATCGCCCGCGATAAATTGGCCACGGCGCTCGCCGAAGCGCTGCGGGTGCTGAAGCCCGGCGGTCTGCTCTACGTCATGGAACCGGTCGCCGAAGGCAACTATTTCGAGGGCACCCGCCTGATCAATGACGAATCTAAAATCCGCGCCGAGGTCTATGAGCTGATCCTTAGCGCCGCCGCCCACGGCTTCGAAGCGGTGGATGAAATCACCTATACGTCGCCGCGCCGGTTCGAGAGCTATGAGGCCTTCAGGGACCACCAAGCTTCACGTAGCGACAAGCGCCAGGCTTTGTTCGACGCCATGGGCGATGAGATCCGCGACCAGTTCCTGGCCAACGCTATCCCCGACGATGGCGGCTTCGTGTTCAACCAGATCTTTCGGGTCAATCTGCTGCGCAAAAGTGGGTGAGTGATTAATTTTTAGGCAGCAACAGTTAGCTGCCTATGATTTAGACAAAAACCAGCCGATCGGGGGCGAAAAAACTTTGACACGGCACCCCTGTTCTCTTACAACCTTATGAAATTTAAGGGTTTTAGCAAATAAACCCGTTTTCACCCGAGATTGGCGCGGGGTTTGCGTAGTGAGGGTATGAGGTTCACCGTTCAGCACCCCCATCTTGGATGAACGGTTGCGATGTGCCGGCAAGCAGAAGGGAACGGTCTTGA
>CBDUSV010000219.1:0-5353 GCA_965369885.1 uncultured bacterium | reverse complement strand
CCCGGCACTGGCGTTCCCTCCGGCCTTAACAACGGCGACGGTCTAGACATATTGGGGACCGTGACCAACTGCACGCTTATGGAACGGTTGATTGGACCGCAGTCCTAGTCCCGGCCTTGAGGCGCCATGCCCGCCACCAGCGGGTGTGGCGCCGAGCCGGGTGGCCCGCGAAATAGGCGCCTATCGGTGGCCCTCAGCTGGATTGGGCGCTGCGGCCGAAGCCGAACAGGCGCAGCATCAGGGTCAGCACCATCAGGCCCGCGATCATCAGGGTGCCGATGGCGCCGACCACCTCGATATGGCCGGCGTCCCACTCGTTCCAGATCAGGACGGCGAGAACCTGATTCTCGGGGCCTTGGTAGAGCACCAGCGGCATGCCGGCGATGCGGACCACGTGCAACATCACCCAGATCCACACCCCCACCAGGGTGGGCAGCATCAAGGGGTAGAAGATGCGCCACCAGGTGCGCCACACCGGGGCGCCGGACACATGGGCGGCCTCTTCCAGGTCCTTGTGGATCTGCAGGATGGCGGCGTTCATCGACCGGGTGCCGTAGGCCATGAAGGAGATGGTGAAGGCGATGCAGATCGACCAGATACTGCCATAGAGCGCCGTGCCCATCTTCTGGTCCGACTTCAAAAACACCCAGACGAAGGCGATGCCCATGACGATGCCGGGGATGGCGTGGGGCAGGAAGGCGAGCTGGTCAAGCAACCGGCGGCCCCAGAACTTGGAACGCACCACCACCATGGAGACCAGGAACGAAAGCACCGTGGTCGCCGTCGACGCCACCACCACCATCACCGCCGTATTCCACAAGACGATGCCGATCAGCGGGTTGCGGAACAGCGCGGCGTAATTGTCGAAATTAAGCGTGCGCAGCGCCGCCAGGGTCGGTATCCGGATATAGGGCACCAGCGAGGCATAAAGCAGCACCAGGAAGGGCAGCACCACGGCGAGGAAGGCGAAGGCAAAGACCAACACCAATGCCGGGGTGCGCCATGGGCCCAAGGGAATCAGATGGGGCCGGTAGCCCTTGCCCGAGATCACGGTGAAACGCTCGGACCGCGAGATCAACCGGGCATAGAGCGCCGTCGCGACCACGGCGATGGCGAGATAGAACATCGACAGCGCGTTGGCCTCGCCATAGGCCGGCAGGAAGGATTGGGAATTGATGATGGAATAGATCTTGGTGGAAAACACATAGATATGGGCCGGCAGGCCCAGGACGCCCGGAACCTCGAAGACCTCGAGCGCGGTCATCGCCTGATAGATCATGATGGCGACCAGGCCCGGCGCCAGAAGCCGCATGGTGACCTTGCGCGCCGTGGCCAGGGGCCGGGCGCCGGAGACCGCGGCGGCTTCCTCCAATGACGGGTCCATCGAGCGGAACAACGGCACCATCATGAGAAACGCCGTCGGCACCAAGCGGATGCCCTCGACGAAAATCATGCCGCCCAGGGAATAGACGTTGATCGGGGGAAGCCCGAGGCCATGGATCAGGATCTGGTTGAGAAATCCGATGCGTGGGCTCAGCAGCAGGACCCAGGCCATGGCCTGGAGCATCCCCGGCATGGCGAGGGTCAGGGGCACGCCGACATAGATCCAGATCTTGCCGGGCATGTCGGTGCGCTCCACCAGCCAGGCCAGAATGACCGCCACCGAGATGCCGAACGCCGTGCTTCCGGCGACATAAATCGCGGTGTTGGCGAACACCCTATAGGTGGCGGGGTTGAACCACACCTCCTCGTAATTCACTAAACTGAGCTTGGCCGGGTCGAGTTCGGTGGGCAGATCGGCGGTGGAGAAACTGCCGAGCACCAGAAAGCCCAGCGGCACCACCACAGCCGCCGCCACCACCGCGAAGACGCCATGCTGCCACAGGCTGAACCGCACACCGGCGATGCGGATCGGGTTCAAGATCGTGGCGGCAATGCTCAACCGAGCCCCCCTCGGGTGTGTTGCGGTTGCTCTGGCCCGGCCTTGGGCTACGGCCTAATCGCAATCGATCTTCTTGGCTTCCTCGCCGGCGCCGGGATAGGTGAGCTTGCAAGTCATGCCCGCCTTGAGATCGTCGCGGCCACCGGCCTTGCCCTTGACGAAGACCTTGGTGCGACGCCCACTGATCTTCACCTTCTGGCGCTTGCCGCCGACAGAGATCGTCATCGAGCGGCGCTTGACCTTCACCAGCTTCACCTTGACCGTGCGGTATTTGACGCCGGAGGCGCCTTCCCACAGTGGGTTCCACACCTTGTACAGGGCGGGCAGCATGCGGCCCTCCTTGGGGCCGCGCATGGCGACCGGCCCGCCGCTGATGCCTTCACCGCCGAGCGGCAGGAAGCGGCTATCCTTGATCAGGTCCTTGTGGATCGGCGTCGCCCGGTCGGCGCCGAATTTGGCGACCTGGCCTTCCTTGCTCAGCACCCAATTGAGATACATCTTGGCGGCATAGGTGTTGGGCGCGCCCTTGAGGATGGTCGATTCGGTGATCGAGACCGGCGCCGGGTCCGGGCAGTGGAACGCCACCGGGGCGCCCTTGGCCTGGCGCTCCTGGACCCGGAACGGGGCGGCGGAGACCGACATGTGGAACTCGCCGGCGGCGAGCAGGCCGACCAGGGCCGAGGTCCCTTCCTTGCGCAGCTGGGGCTTGACCTCGGTGAACAGCCGGGTGATGAAATTCGAGGTCCAGTCCACCCCCTTGGCCGACCACAGATTGACGACCCACTGGTTGGGCCGGTTGGCGAGCGCCAGATTGCCCTTGTGCCAGCGCTTGGTGGCGAGAAGGTCTTCCCACCTCTTCGGCAGCTCCGACTTCTTGACCTTGTCGGTGTTGTAGGCGGCGCACCAATAACGTAGACGCACCCCAACCCAGCGGCCCTTGGGGTCCATCATGCCGGGGGGCAGGTTGCGGATGTTGGGCAAGTCGCGCAAATCCGCCAGCAGGTTGTCCTTGTAATAGAGGAACACCTTGCCGCCGAGGCCGTTGACGATATCGGTGATGTAGCGCCCGGTGCGCAGCGCGATCAGCGGCTTCGTGGCGCGGTCGCTGCGCTTGGGGCGGGAATACTTGATCTTGATGAAGGGGTAGCGCTCGCGGAACGGCGCCGACATGGCGAGAAATTCGGAATGCTCCCACGATGAGTGGATGCGGAGCTTGCCCTCTTTCTTGGCCGCCGCGATCCAGCCCTTGGGCACCTTCAGCTCCGCGTCGAGCCCCTTGAGGATGGAGGGCTTAAACTTGAGGGATTTGAGAATCTTCTGGGTCGATTTGGGCAGTTCCCCGGCTTGGGCCAGCGGGGCCAGCGCGGCCACCATGGCCACCGTCGCGGATACAACCGCCGCCTTTGTCAGTGCTGATGCCAACATGTCATGTCTCCCTGATCACGGTTCAAGTTTGGTTGTAGTCGGGCCGGATATGTTTGATCTCGACGCCCTTTTTCGCCAGCTCCGATGCGTAGTCATCATAGACCGCCGGATCCTCGTCCTCGAATTCGATCTGGGCCTTGCCGAACTGGGTGTCTCCGGCGGTGCCGCCACGAAACCCGGGCAGACCGGTGCGCAGGGGATGCTCCGGGTTGTTGTTGCGGATGGCGAGGTAGCGCGCCGGATCGCTTCCGGTGTTGAAATGCTGGTGCCAGCACCATTCCGGCGGCGCGAACATGGTGCCGGCATGCCAGTCGACGCGCTCACGGGGCTCGCCGTCCTTCCACAACAGCGAATAGCCCTCGCCATCGAGGATCACCACATGGGCGCCGGCGCCGTGGCGGTGGGATTTCTTGTAGGTGCCGACCTCGAAGGACGAGATATGGGCGGCGATGGTGTTGCCGGAAATCGACATGAAGGCGGTGCGCGCCCCCTTGCCCCTGAGCTGCCAGTCATAGAGTTCGTACTTGCTGACATCGGGGATGAAATTGACCCGCGACAGCCGGCTGCCGAGATAATCGGGCACCCCGTCGAAGAAGTCCTCCTCGCCCTTGTAGCGCTTGTCGAACACATGGTCGTTGCCGAACACATAATCGTCGTCGTGATAGAGGCTCATCACCAGGGGCGCGTTGTTGACCACCAGAAGCCGCGCCGGGCGCTCCTTGTCCAGGTTGCGGTGGCGGTATGAGGTGTTCAAGGGCGGCGAGAACAGGCTGCGGGCCTGCCATTCCACGGTGCGGGCGGGATAGCCCGTCTGCTCGATCACGGTTTCGCCATGGCCCTCGACCACATAGACCGTGCCTTCGAACATGTGGTGGACCTGGTTGAGCTCCTGGCCCGGCGCGATCTCCAGCACCATGGCGCCGACCAGGAAGGAATCGGTGAGATTGATGAAACAGGCATCGCCGCCGAAGCGGTCCCAATGCGACATCTCCACATCGCCAAGATCGCCGATGAAGTAGGTCTCGTGGATCGGGATGCCCTGCTTTTCCTGCCACTGGAAATAATACTGGGGCGGACGGGTGTATTTGATCTGCTCCGGGTCGTTGGCGGCCGGGCCAGCTGTCTTCTTCGCCATGGTGGCGTTACTCCCTATCTGCATTTCTTTTCTTCTGGTCTTGACTGAAAACGGTGTCAGGCCTCGGCCTTGGCCACCTCCCGCGCCACGCGGGCCTGGCCGGAGGAAACCTCGAACGAAATCGGCCCGTTTAGGGCCTTGTCCCGGATCACGCCATGGGGATCGGAGCCCTTCTCCACCGCATCGATCTGCTCGGCCAAGAGCTTGCGGTAAAGCGCCACGCCCTGGTCCGATACGCCGAGATTCTCCCGCCCGCGGTCGGTGATGGCGCCCTGGGTCTCCCACGCCATGGCGTCCTGGGAGGCGAAGGTGTCCTGGTGATACTCGCCGTCATCGCCGCGGAACGAGGACACGAATACCACCGGCGGCACGTCGGGCTGGGCCACTTGGCTTCCGTCCTCGGTCGGGGTGAACTGATAGCGGATGATCTGGGTGTGGGTGTCGTCCACCGGCAGGCGCATATGCATGACCAGATGCTCGCGCTGTGGCGACAGCAGCATGTTGGGGAAGACCAGCGGATGGCCGCTCTCCTGCTCGGGCTGATCGCCGCCATAGGTGCGCTGCTTCAAGACGCCGCACCAGTTGGGCTCCTTGATGATCTCGAAGTTGGTCTTCTCGATCGGGCGGTAATAATAAGCGCCGCCCTTGCCCCGGCCCTTGAGCACCAGGGTGTGGGCATGGAGATAATAGGTGTGGGTGGCGTCGACCGAATTCTCCATCACCTGCAGCCAATTGCAGTTGAGCACCGGCAGGATGAACACCGAGCGGCAACCGTCCTGGCGCAGAAATATGTCCCACTGCGGCAGCAGCGGCGCCGGTTCGGGGCCGAAATAGGCGAAGATGACGCCGCC
>CBDUSV010000218.1:0-5353 GCA_965369885.1 uncultured bacterium | reverse complement strand
GGCTTGTCGTAGAAATAATCGAAGGGGTTGCCGTCCCGGGCCTGGTTCTGGACCTCCTGGATGGCACGGTAGCCTTGGTTGATCAGGACCCCGACGGCGGCGCCGCCCATTTCCAACAGCGCGTTTGTGGTAATCGTGGTGCCGTGGGAGAAGAACTCCACGTCGGCCGCATCAATGCCACGCTTGCCAAGCCGCGCCAGTCCGTCGAGCACGCCCAAGGCCGGATTGGCCGGCGTGCTGGCGACCTTCTCGACCATGAGCTCACCGCTCTCGGCATCGAGCAACACCAGATCGGTGTGGGTGCCGCCGACATCGACGCCGACCCGGTAGCGCGCGCCGGCCTTGTCGCCGCCGCCGTTCATTTCTGGTCTTTGGCCACCACTTTGGCCACCACTAGGGCATCGAGGACATATCCGCCCTCGCCCCGGGCCATGGCGGCGAACGGGTTGACGTCGATGGCCTCCAGGCGATCGCCGAGCTCATGGGCAAGGCGGCCGAGGCCGACCAATGCACCGGCCAGGGCATCGACATCGCGGGGAGGATCGCCACGGAAGCCGTCCATCAGCCGCCCGGCGCGGGTCTCGGCGATCATCGCCCGGGCCCGGTCCGGGCTTATGGGGGGCGCCGCGAAGGCGACGTCGCGGTAAAGCTCGACCATGACGCCACCGGAGCCGAACATCACCACCGGACCCATATCCACATCGTTTTGCATCCCGAGCACAAGCTCAAGCCCGCCGAAAATATGTTGCGCCACCAGCATGCCGGTTGGCGTCACGCCGCCGTCCCATTCGGCGAGGCTGGCGGTGATGGCGCCGTAGGCCCGGCGCACATCGTCGTCATCACCGAGGCCGAGGCGCACGGCGCCCGCCTCCGACTTGTGGCCAAACCCATCGGCCACCGCCTTCAAGACCACCGGATAGCCGATGTCGCGGGCCGCCGCGACCGCATCTTCCACATTGCCAACCAGGGTTTCCGCCGGGGTCTTGAGGCCGTATTCCGCCAGCAGGGCTTTGGAGTCGACCTCGTTGAGAGCGCGTCCGCCACCGTCGCCATCCGGCACGCGCGCCAGGGCGTCTTCAAGCCGGGCTGCCGCCTTGGCGCCGTCGCCGGGTGGCGGTGCGGGGTCCTCGGCGGCGCGGCTGTGGGCGGCGTAAGTGGCGACGGCGCCGATCGACCGCACGGTCTTGTCGACGTCATGGAGGAAGGGGATGTGGGGCAGTCCTTCGCGGAACTCGCGGCCATATTCGGTCATGCCGTAGGAGATCATCGAGACGAACCCTGCGGGCTTATCGACGCCGCTTGCCACCAATTGATCGATGCCGCGGAGGTTTTTCTCGCGGCGCGCGGTGCCCGGGCCCCGCGGCACCTCGCCCTGCAGCAACAAGATGTCGATGGCGGGATCGGCCAGCATGGTGCGCGCGGTCTCGAGATAGATCTCCTGGCTGCCAAGGGCGGCGAAGCCGGCATCCAGCGGATTGCCGATGCCCGAGCCGACGGTGAGAATCTCTTCCAGTTTGGCCCGGGTCTCGGGGGCGAGCTCGGGGAATGTGAGGCCGTTGCGCGCCGCGGCGTCGAGCAACAGTCCCCTGAAGCCACCGGAAAAGGTCAGCCCGCCGAGGCCGGCGCCCTTGGGCAGCGGGGCGTGGAGGAAATATTCGACCAGCTCGATGGCGTCGTCGAGGGTGACGGCGCGGGCGACCCCGGCGGCGCCGGCGATGGCGTCGAAGGCTTCGATGCCGCCGGCAAGGGTGCCGGTATGGGCGAGCGCCGCCTTCTGGCCCTCGGCCGAGGTGCCGAGCTTGGTCACCACCACCGGCTTGCCCCGGGCCCGCGCCTTGCGGCAGGCGGCGAGGAACTTGTCGCCGTCATGCACCGATTCGAGATAGCACACGATGACCCGGACATCGTCGTCTTCGGCGAAATAGGAAATGTAGTCGGCGGCAGTGAGCCCGGTTTCGTTGCCGCTGGTGATGATATAGCCGGTGTCGACGCCACGGTCCTCAAGCGTGCGCTTGATCGCCATCAACAAGCCGCCCGATTGCCCGAAGATGGCGACCGGGCCGGGGGCAACGGGCTGGGGCCGGTCGTCGGTGATGGTCATGAGTTTCGACTTGCCGACCAGATTACCCAGGCAATTGGGGCCCGAGACCGCGAGCCCGGTGTCCTCGATGACGGCGCGAAGACGCTTGCCGAGTTTTTGCGCGTCGGGGTTCGCCAGCTCCTCGAAGCCGGAGGTAAAGATGGTGGCACTGCGCGCGCCGGCCTTGGCGGCGTCCTCCAGAAGCCCGGGCACCACCCGCGCCGGCACCAGCACCACAAGGTGATCCGGCGGCTCCGGCAAGGAGCCGACATCGGGGTAACACGTCACATCCCACACCGTCTGGCGCTTGGGGTTGACCGGGTAGATCGGCTTCGGGAATTCATAGCGGTGAAGGTTGCGCCACACCCGTTTGGTCCAGCTATCGGAATGGTCGTTGGCGCCGATGATGGCGATGTTCTTTGGGTTGAGGAGCGCCTCGACCTTGTCGCGCGAAGATGCCACTTTTTCCGGTGCCTCCCTATGGTCACGGCCCCAGTCATGAATTGCCGGGGTGCGAGAAATGTTGTAGCCTTTTCACAAGGATTGGTCGATAGACCTTGAAAAAAGTGGCCACGGGCGGAATTCTGCCGATTTTACGGTTAATCGCCGTCAAGTCGCTGACAATAAGACAGGTTCAAATAGGGAAGGATCACACCATGAAACGATATCTCTCATTGGCGGCGTTACTCTTTGGCGCCATAGCTTTTACCGGCGCCGCGTCGGCGGCGGAATTCTATAAGGGCAAGCGGGTCACGCTCTTCGTGGCGGCGAGCCCGGGCGGCGGCTATGCCACCTATGCGCGGGCGATTGCGCGCCATTGGGGCAATCATATCCCCGGCAATCCAAGATTCACGGTCAAGCATAAGATGGGGGCCCAGGGTTTGGTGGCGGCGAGCTATCTCGCCAACAAGGCGCCGCGCGACGGCACCGAGATTCTGGCGTCCTACCGCGAGGCGGTGACGACGACGCCGCTCACCACCAAGAAAGGCGTGCGCTTTGATCCCGCCAAGTTTTCCTATATCGGCTCGGCCGATCAGGGCTTCGGCGTCTGCATCGCGGCCAAGCGGATCAACATCAAATCCCTCGAAGACGCCATGAAGACCCCGGTGAAGCTGGGCGCCACCCATCACCGCTCGCTCGGCTATTCCTCGGCCTATTTCATGAACAACCTGTTCGGGACCAAATTCGAGGTCTATCACGGCTATCCCGCCGGCACCTATATCGTGCTCGCTCTCGAGCGCGGCGAGGTCGACGCCCGTTGCGGCTGGTCGGTGTCGTCCATGAAGGCGATGAAGCCGAGCTGGTTCGACGGCAAGATGGTCAACATCTTAGTGCAGCTTTCGCTCACCTCGCACCCGCAGCTCAAGGGCAAGGTGCCGTTGATCATGGAGTACGCCAAGAATGACGATCATCGCGAGCTCCTCAAGCTGATCCTGACGCCGCAGTCGGTGGGCCGTCCCTATATCGGGCCTCCGGGGCTGCCGGCCAAGCGGCTTAAACTGCTGCGCACCAGCTTCATGACGACGCTTAAGGACAAGGGGTTCCTCAAGGACGCCGCCAAGCAACGTATCGACATCAACCCGGTGACTGGCGAAGAGCTCAAGTCGCTGATCACCAATCTGTTCAAGACCCCGAAACCGATGATCGAGCGCTTCCTGGCGGTCACCACCAAGTCCGACAAGGTCAAGCTGGTCAAGGTCAAGATCCCGTGGCAGACCCAGAAGGTCAAGGTCACCGCTGTCAAGCGCAAGGGCAGAAGGGTCAGCTTCAAGCTGAAGGGGAAAAAGGTCACGGTGAAGGTTTCCGGATCCAAGACCAAGGTCACCATCGGCGGCAAGAAGGCCAAGCGTAAGGCCATCAAGGTCGGCATGAAGTGCAAGATCACCCATAAAGGCAACCGCACCGGGGCCAAGAGCATTGCATGTGACTAGGCGCAAACCGAATGTGCGATAAATTTAAGGCCCCGCCTCGGCGGGGCCTTTTTTTCGTCAGCGCCACAATTTCTAAGGATAGACCCTAGGAGGCCGGAGCCCTGATGGCGACGTTGACCGGCATGGCGTGGCAGGGGCCGGCGCGCAAACTGTTCTCGCACAGTTTGGCCGTCCAATTCTGGCGGAAACCTTCGCCGGCCAGGGTTTTGCGCAGGGTGGAGATGGCGTCGCGGGCGTAAGGGCCGGTGACCACCCGATGGAACACCTTGCCGCGGACGCGGACGCGGACCATCCTGGGGGCGAAGTCACGGCCGCGCGCCATGGCATCGGTGGCGTTGGCTTCCTTCAAATAGCTGCCGAGGACGATGAAAAGGCGTGCCGTGGGCCTGGCGGCGGCGGGCGCCATGGCGGCGATACTGGCAATCTCCATGGGCGTGGCCTCAGCGATGACGGGCGTGGCCTCGGCCGCGGTGGCCATCTTCATGGGCATGGGCGAGGTCTCGATGCCGTCATAGGCTTCATTGGCGGCCAGGGCCACCGCTTCCCTTTGCGGCCGCGATGCCGAAACCGTCTCGGTATATGTGTCCTTAGATGTGTTCTCGGTCTCCGGGGCGGTCTCTGCGATGGCGATTTCGGCTTGCTCAAGCTCTTGCGCCGCCGGGCTGGGCGCATCCACCACCGGAGCGGCGGCAAGCACGGCATCGGGTGTTTCCCATTCATGGCAGATCGGGCGTTCCTTGAGGGCACGCCACATGGCGCAGTCCTCGCTGGCCACGGCCGACAAGGCGTGATCGCCGAGGGTCTTGCCGCTGGCAATCAAACTGACACCGTCAAAGGCGATAGTGGCAATGGTAAAAGGTGTCGGAATCGAGCAGGCGGTGACGGCGAACAGGATGGGAAGGGCAAGGGCGGCTAAGACACGCACGGGTTTTGTCCTCGAAATTTTTTCTGTCACCTTCCGTTATGAGCTTAAAATGGTTAAGAAAAATCTATCGGGGGGTATGAAATCCCGCCTATTTCAGCCATTTTCGGCGGATCTGGACAGTGATGCCGGAATCCGGCCTTTGGGCCTCACCGGGCGCGCGGTCGGGCCCTGGATAGGTTGGATAAGGTGAATGGGGTCGATGGGCGCGATGAGGGCTTTGTCGTGATTGAACCCGGAGGCGAATTCTGGTTTTATCACCAAGCTATGGGCACTGTGTTGTAAGGGTGTGGGGTGTCACGCCACCGCGGCTGAAACAAGGTGAGTGAAATGCTGAAATGTGTCCATGGACTTCTTAAGCCTGCCGACGTCCAAACCCTGCTTGGCATTGCCGAGAAGGGCAACATGGTCGATGGCAGC
>CBDUSV010000217.1:0-5380 GCA_965369885.1 uncultured bacterium | reverse complement strand
CCAAAGGGCAACGGGCCCGCCCCCCTGACACCGGCGCCCGATGCGGAGCTGGTGGAAACCACCCCCATCGGCATCCTGCCCGTCATCGGCAGCGATGGCCGCAGGCCGTGGAAAGTCTATGCCCGGCCTTTCGATGCCACCGGCAAGCCTCCGCGCGTCGCCATGGTGATCCGGGGCCTCGGCCTTTCCGCCACCGTCACCGAGATCGCCATCCACCGCCTACCCAGCACGGTCACCCTGGCCTTCACGCCCTATGGCGCGGATCTCAACAAATGGGTCGCTTTGGCTCGGGGCCGTGGCCATGAGGTGCTGCTCACCCTGCCCATGGAGCCGGCCAATTACCCGACCGACGATCCCGGACCCCATACCCTGCTGACCTCGGCGACCCACAACCAGAATCTCGACCGCCTGCATTGGGTGATGAGCCGCTTCAGCGGATATGCCGGGGTGATGGATTTCATGGGCTCCCATTTCACCGCGTCGCGCCCCCATCTCAGCCCGATCCTCAAGGAACTGAACAAGCGCGGGCTGATGTTCATCGATTCCCGCGCGTCGTTGCGCTCCATCGCCGCCCCCCTGGCGACGGAGATCGGCCTGCCCCGCGCCGTCAACAACCGCTTCATCGATACCAACCCGTCCCGCGCCGCGATCGACAAACGCCTGTTCGAACTGGAACGCATCGCCATCACCGGCGGACATGCGCTGGGCATCGGCGATCCATACCCTGCGACCATCGAGCGCGTGGTGGCGTGGATCAAGGGGCTCAAGAAAAAAGGCGTGGTGGTGGTGCCGGCAACCGCCATCGCCGACAAACAACCCGACTGATAATGGACTTAGACATCGACAAACGGCCCTGGCGCCCGGCGGTTGGCCTCATGATTCTCAACCCCAAGGGCCAGGTCCTGGTGGCCCGGCGCATCGACATGCCGTCCGAGGCCTGGCAGATGCCCCAGGGCGGCATCGATGACGCAGAGAGCCCCGAGACCGCCGCCTTTCGCGAGATGCGCGAGGAGATCGGCACCGACAAGGCCGAGATCATCGCCACCAGCGACGATTGGCTGACCTACGATCTACCGGCGGAGCTGGTAAACACCTTGTGGGGCGGCAAATATCGCGGCCAACGGCAGAAATGGTTCGTGCTGCGCTTCACCGGCACCGACGACGATATCGATATCAACACCGAACAGCCGGAATTCCTCGACTGGAAGTGGGCCGAGATCGAAACCATCCCCGACCTCATCGTGCCGTTCAAGCGCGACCTTTACCGCGAACTGGTGGCCCGCTTCGGCGATCTCGCCCGCGGCATCAAGGCCGGGAACGGCTAAAGGCTGGCGGCGGCGTATTGACGGCGGCGGCGGCGTAGCGCCAGGGAGGCCAGGCCGACGCCGATGCGCGCGATGCGGCCATTGGGCTTCAATCCCACCGCCTTCAGGATCATGGCGACGCCGCGCTCAATCACGCCGGGGTGATAATAGCGGAAGGCGCGGTGGCCATAGGCGGCGATGTTGCGCTTGCGGTCATAGGGCTCGCCATTGCCGTTGGCGGCGTAATAGGCATAACCCAGTTCATCGTCTTCAGATTCGCCCATGCGCCCGAGCGCGATCCTGAGCCGGCCCCAAACCCCGAGGCCCTCGCGGTCCAGGTAACGCCCAAGGTGGGTATAAAACAGCTTGTAATGGCGCAGTTCGTCGGCGGCGATGCGCTTGCATATGGCCTTGAGCACCGGCTCGTCGGCGGCGCCGGCCAGCGCCGAATAGTACGAACTGGTGCCGACCTCGACGATACACCGCGCCACCAGCTCGCCGGCGCGCGAGCCCCTGACCGATTGGGTGGCCTCAAGTGGCAGCTTGTAGCCATCGGTGAAACGCTTGAAGCGGTCCTCGAAATCGAACTCAGAATCGGCAAGCTCGGCCCAACGCCCCAGCACATCGCCATGCTGGACCTCTTCGGCGGCCCATTCCCGGGCGACGGTCTGGAACTCGGGATCGTCCTGGAACACGTTGCAAAGATAATAAGCGTAGTCGCCGGCGTTCTTCTCGACCATGGAGGCAGCCTTGACGATTTTGAGGATATCGGGATCGACCCTGCCCGGGTCGAAATCCCGCCAAGGGATATCCTGTTCTGACCAGCGTTTCATGATCTCAAAACTTCCCGAGTAACGCCCAATTTTCACACATGATTTGGTGGCGCCGCCACCTGATGCTTATTCAGGTGCGGCGGCGAGCATAGCTTCGGCGATGGCGATATCCTTGTCAATGCGGGCACGCTCCCTATCGCTTTCGGCGGCGCTGAGCTCCTTCCGCGCGCCATCGAGACGGGTCTGGATGGCGCCGCGGTCGAGCTCTTCGACGGCCACGGCCTCGGAGGCGAGAACGGTACAACGTTCCCCGGTGACCTCGGCGAAACCGCTGGCGACGAAGATCCGCCGGGTGACGCCGCCGCCGTCATGGATGTCGATGACGCCGGGCCGCACCAGGGAGATCACCGGCGCGTGGCCGGCAAGGACACCGAAATCGCCTTCGGCTCCCGGCACCACGACCATATCGACCGCTTCCGAAAACAGAAGCTGTTCCGGAGCGACGAGTTCGAACTCGACCTTATTATCGGCGGCGCCGTTCACCATGATGCGATCCCGGCCCTGATCACGCCGCCTCGGCGGCCATGCGCTTGGCCTTCTCCACCGCTTGTTCGATGGTGCCGACCATGTAGAACGCGGCTTCGGGCAGGTCGTCATGTTCGCCGGCGACAATGCCCTTGAAGCCGGAAATGGTGTCGGACAGGCTGACCAGGACCCCTGGCGTGCCGGTGAAGACCTCGGCGACAAAGAAGGGCTGGGACAGGAAGCGCTGGATCTTGCGCGCCCGGTTCACGGTCTGCCTGTCTTCTTCCGACAATTCGTCCATGCCGAGAATGGCGATGATGTCCTGCAACGACTTGTATGTCTGCAGCACCCGCTGGACGTCGGTGGCGACCTGGTAATGGTCCTCGCCGACGACGCGGGGGTCCAGCATCCGCGAGGTCGAATCCAAGGGATCGACCGCCGGATAGATGCCGAGCTCGGCGATCTGGCGGCTCAACACCGTGGTGGCGTCGAGATGGGCGAACGAGGTCGCCGGCGCCGGATCGGTCAGGTCATCGGCGGGCACATAGATCGCCTGCACCGAGGTGATCGAGCCCTTCTTGGTGGTGGTGATGCGTTCCTGCAGATTGCCCATGTCGGTCGCCAGCGTCGGCTGATAGCCCACCGCCGAGGGAATCCGGCCCAACAGCGCCGAGACTTCCGAACCGGCCTGGGTGAAGCGGAAGATGTTGTCGATGAACAGCAACACGTCCTGGCCTTCCTCGTCGCGGAAATATTCGGCGACGGTGAGGCCGGAAAGCCCGACCCGGGCCCGGGCGCCCGGAGGTTCGTTCATCTGGCCATAGACCAGGGCCGCCTTGGAATCGCCGCCCTCCAGGTCGATGACGCCGGAATCGATCATCTCGTGATAGAGGTCATTGCCCTCGCGGGTGCGTTCTCCGACGCCGGCGAACACCGAATAGCCGCCGTGGGCCTTGGCGATATTGTTGATCAGTTCCATGATGATCACGGTCTTGCCGACGCCGGCGCCGCCGAACAGGCCGATCTTGCCGCCCTTGGCATAGGGCGCCAGCAAGTCGATAACCTTGATGCCGGTGACCAGGATTTCGCTTTCCGTCGATTGCTCCTCGAATGTCGGCGCCGGGCGATGGATCGGCATGCGGGACTTGGTTTCCACCGGGCCGCGCTCGTCGATGGGCTCGCCGATCACGTTGATGATGCGGCCGAGACATTCCGGCCCCACCGGAACCATGATGGGGCTGCCGGTGTCGGTGACTTTGTTGCCGCGCACCAGGCCTTCGGTGGCGTCCATGGCGACGGTGCGCACCGTCGATTCGCCGAGATGCTGGGCGACCTCGAGGACCAGGCGCTTGCCGTCATTGTCGCATTCTAAGGCGTTGAGGATCGGAGGCAGATCATCCTCGAACTGAACATCGACGACGGCGCCGATGACCTGGGTAATTCTGCCGACCGCGTTGTTAGCCATGGTGGACTCCTACATTCGTCAAATAGTTATATGCCATTTCGTACCCCATTACCGTCATCAGGTCAGGGCCTCGGCGCCGGAGACGATCTCGATCATCTCCCTGGTGATGTATGCCTGTCGGGTACGGTTGTAGTTCAGCGTCAGCCGGTCGATCATGTCTCCGGCATTGCGGGTGGCGTTGTCCATCGCCGCCATGCGCGCACCCTGTTCGCTGGCGAAACTCTCCAGCAACGCGCGGTAGACCTGAACCGCCAGGTTGCGGGGCAACAGATCGTCGAGAATTTCGGCTTCATCGGGCTCGAACTCGTAGATCGCCTGGGGGCCGGCCTGGGCCTGGATCTGGGCCTGGGCCTCGGCCTCGTCAGAACCCCCGTCATCAGGCAGCGGGAAGGGGATCAGCTGCTGGACCGTCATTTTCTGGGACATCACCGATTCGAAGCGGTTATAGACGATGGTGCAAACGTCGAAATCACCGTCTTCCACCATGGCCGCCAGGCGGTTGGCGATGTTCTCGCCGTCGGAGAAGTCGAGCCTGGGCTTGCCGATATCTTCGATGGTGCCGATGATCCTGGCGCCATAGTCGCGCTTCAACTGATCGCGCCCCTTGCGGCCGACGCACAAAATCTTGACGGTCTTGCCGTCATCGATGAGCCGGGTGATCAGGGTTCTGGCGCCGCGCACCACCGATGAGTTGAAGCCGCCGCACAGCCCACGGTCCGAGGTCGCCACCACCAGCAACTGGACCTCATCGGACCCGGTGCCGGCGAGCAATTTCGGCGCATTTTCGTTCGATTTCTGGCTCGCCGCCAAGGATGACAGCATGCGCTCCATGCGGCTGGCATAGGGGCGCGCTTCCTCGGCCTGCTCCTGGGCGCGGCGCAATTTCGACGCCGCCACCATCTTCATGGCGGCGGTGATCTTCTGGGTCGATTTCACGCTATTGATGCGGACCCTGAGGTCTTTGAGGTTGGGCATCGGTCGTCGAGGTTCCTAGAAATCAATAATCAGGGGTAACAATCGTCAGGGGCGGTCAGGAAAAGGCGCGGCAGAATTCCTCGAAGAAGCTCTTGAGCTTTTCATCGGTGTCATCGGATATTTCCCCCTCATCGCGGATCGCCGCCAGGATATCCGGGTGTTTGTCGCGGATTGTCGAGCGCAGGGCGGCCTCGAACCGGGTCACCTGGCCGACTTCGATGTTGTCGAGATAACCGCGCACCCCGGCGAACACCGACACCACCTGCTCTTCCACCGACAAGGGGGCATATTGGTTCTGTTTGAGGATTTCGGTGAGCCTGGCGCCGCGGGCCAGCAGG
>CBDUSV010000216.1:0-5385 GCA_965369885.1 uncultured bacterium | reverse complement strand
ATGGATCTCCCCGAACCCATGGCGCATCTCCATGCCGACGAAAGGGTGCTCAAGCAGATCCTCATCAACATGCTGTCCAACGCGATCAAGTTCACGCCCGCCGGCGGCAGGGTCATCCTCAAGGCCTGGAGCCGGCCCCAAAGCGGCCATGTGTTCCAGGTCATCGACACCGGCATCGGCATCGCTTTAGAAGATGTCCCCAAGATCATGCAGCCCTTCGCCCAGATCGAGAGCGCGCTGAGCCGTCAGCATCAAGGCACCGGGCTCGGCCTGCCCCTGATCAAACGCCTGTCCGAATTGCATGGCGGCTCGGTGGATATCCAGAGCGAGTTTGGCGGCGGCACCACGGTGACGGTGCGCTTCCCCGCCAAACGCATGGTCGAGGACCCAGCGGCCGCCGAGGATAAAGACGCCGCCACCGAGGCCAAGACCGGAACCGGCACCCCGGCGGCGTAAGCCACCCCGCTTCCCGGCCGCCTGCCCTTTAGACCTTCCCCACTCTCCACTCTTCACCCCCATCCCCCATAACCCCGCGCGGGGTGGGGCCACATAACCCTGGAAACCCGGGCGCGGATTGGCCATGATAGGGGCGGACGTCCAAGCCATAAGAACACACAGAGAACACAAGGGAGAACCATGGTTGATTTGCAGTACGAGGCTCCTTCGAGCCTCGACGCGGCGGTTGCGCTTCTGGCCAACGCCGAGGGCGAGGCCCGGGTCATGGCCGGCGGCACCGATCTGGTGGTGCAGATGCGTTCCGAGATGATCGAGCCCGCCCTGGTCGTCGATATCAAGAACATCCCCGAGATGGGCGCCATAGCCAAGGACGCCGACGGCGGCTGGAGCGTCGGCGCCGCGGTCACCGGCATGGATCTTTGCGACCATGCCGAGTTCAAGGCGGCCTGGCCCGGCGTCATCGAAGGCGTCGCCCTGATCGGCTCGGTCCAGGTCAAGGGCCGCGCATCGATGGGCGGCAATCTGTGCAATGCGTCACCCGCCGCCGACAGCGTGCCGCCCCTGATCGCATCGGGCGCCACGGTCCATATCATCGGCCCCAAGGGCGAACGCGACGCCCCGGTCGAAGACATCGCCACCGGCCCGGGCAAGACCTCGCTGGCCAAGGGCGAGATCATCGTCTCGTTCAAGTTCCCGGCCCAGCCCGCCCATTCCGGCGATGCCTATCAGCGTTTCACGCCCCGCACCGAGATGGACATCGCCGTGGTCGGCGTCGCCGTCAACCTCACCCTGGACGACAAGGGCGTGTGCTCAGCGGCGCGGGTCGTGCTCGGCGCCGTGGCGGCAACCGCATTGTTGGATGGCAAATGCGCCGATGCCCTGATCGGCACCCCGGTCGACGGCGCGGCGCTGGAAAATCTCGCCAAGGCGGCATCGGCGGCCTGCAAGCCGATCGATGACAAGCGCGGCACCAAGGAATACCGCATCAAGATCGCCGCCGTGCTGGCCCGGCGCGTCGCCGAACAGGCCCTGGAAAGAGCGAGGCAGAACTAATGGCAAGAAAACACATCACCACCACCGTCAACGGCGAGAACTACGAGTTCCTGTGCGATACCGAGCAGACCCTGCTTGACGTGTTGCGCGACGAGATGTTCCTCACCGGCTCCAAGGAAGGCTGCTCGTCCGGCGACTGCGGCGCCTGTAGCGTCATGTTGGAAGGAAAGCTGGTCTGTTCGTGCCTGGTGTTGGGCGTCGAGGCCGACGGCAAGTCCATCGACACCATCGAGGGCATGGCCGACGGCGAGACCCTGCATCCGCTACAGCGCATCTTCCTGGAGGTCAATGGGCTGCAATGCGGCATCTGCACCCCGGGCATCCTGATCGCGGCCCGGGCGTTGCTGGACCGCAACCCGGACCCCTCCGAGACCGAAGTGCGCTTCTGGCTGGCCGGCAATCTCTGCCGCTGCACCGGCTATGACAAGATCATCCGGTCCGTGCTCGACGCGGCCGAAGAAATGAGAGGGGCATAACCATGGCGACCGTCCTAAAAGCAGGCGACACCTGGAACGACAAGAAACTGAAGACCATCGGCACCAACCCGATCAAGCCAGACGGGGTCGACAAGGTCACCGGCCGCGCCCGCTTCGGCGCCGACATCCACCTGCCCGGCATGCTCCATGGCAAGCTCAAGCGCAGCCCCCATCCCCACGCCCGCATCATCTCCATCGACACGTCGAAAGCCGAGGCCCTTGCCGGCGTCAAGGCGGTGGTCACGTCGGCCGACTTCCCGGATATGAAGCCCGGCACGCCGTTTGACGACCAGACCCGCAACATGATGGCGCGGGACAAGGTGTTCTATGACGGCCACGCGGTCGCCGCCGTCGCCGCCACCTCGGTCACCATCGCCCGCAAGGCGGTGAAGCTGATCGAGGTCACCTACGAGGTCCTGCCCCATATCATGGACATCATGGAGGCGATGAAGCCGGGCGCGCCGTTGTTGCGCGACAACATCTTCACCAAGGGCATCGATCCCAAGCCCGACAAGCCGTCCAACATCACCGAGCGCTGTGAATACGGCAAGGGCGACGTGGAGAAGGGCTTCGCCGAGGCCGACGTCATCGTCGAGCAAAGCTTCAAGACCAAGCCCATGCATCAGAGCTATATCGAGCCCCAGGCCTGCGTCGCCAGCTATACCGAGGACGGCCAGGCCGAAGTGTGGTGCACCACCCAGGGTCATTTCCGCTTCCGCCAGGTCTGCGCCAACGTCTTGGCCATGGACGTGTCCAAGATTTGCGTCACCCAGTCGGAAATGGGCGGCGGCTTCGGCGGCAAGAACTATTGCTATATCGAGCCGGTGGCGATCACGCTGTCGCGCAAATCGTCCTCGCCGGTGAAGATTGTGCTCAGCCGCTCAGAGGTGTTCCGCGGCACCGGCCCGGTGTCCGGCACCAACACCTGGTTCAAGATGGGCTGCACCAAGGACGGCAAGATGACCGCCGCCGAGGCCGATCTGGTCTACGAAACCGGACCTTTTGCCGGTTCCATGTTCGCCAACGCGCCGATGGCCGGGTTTACCCGCTATGACCTGGAGAACGTCAAGGCGGTCGGCCAGGAGGTGGTGACCAACCGCCCCAAGGTGGCGGCGTTCCGGGCGCCCTGCGTGCCGCCCACCGTCTTCGGCGTCGAGCAGGTGGTGGACGAGATGGCCCGCAAGATCGAAATGGACCCGATCGACTTCCGTCTCAAGAACGCCGCCGAGGAAGGCTACACCACGGTCTTCGGACAAACCTTCGGGCCCATCGGCTTCAGACAAGTGCTGGAGTGCGCCAAGACCCATCCCCATTACACGGCGCCCTTGGGGCCCAACCAGGGACGCGGTGTCGCCAGTGGGTTCTGGTTCAACCGCGGCGGGCCTTCCAGCGCCACCATCAACATCAACGAGGACGGCACCGCCACCCTGATCACCGGCAATCCCGATGTCGCCGGCTCCAGGATATCGCTTGCCATGATCGCGGCGGAAGAGCTCGGCATCGATGTGGACAAGGTGCGCCCGTCGATCGCCGACACCAACGCGCTGGGCTACAACCATGTCACCGCCGGCAGCCGCGTCACCTTTTCCAGCGGCACCGCGATCCTCAAGGCGACCCGGGACGCCATCAAGGTGGCGTGCGAACGCGCCGCCGAGATCTGGGACGTTCCCGCCGAGGGTGTGGTCTATGAGGACGGCATGCTGAGCCCGGCGGGGGCCAATGTGGGTGAGTTCGACCCCCTGACCCTGGCCGAGGTCGCCAAGCGCTCGATCGCGCTGGGCGGCTCCATCGCCGGCCATGCCGAGGTCAACGCCAAGGGCGCCGGCCCCGGCTTCGGCCTCCATATCGTCGATGTCGAGGTCGATAAGGAGACCGGGCGTGTCGAGGTCAAGCGCTACACCGTGGTCCAGGACGCCGGCCGCGCCATCCATCCCCGCCAGGTCGAGGGCCAGTTCCAAGGCGGCGCCGTCCAGGGCATCGGCTGGGCGCTGAATGAGGAATATGTCTATGGCGAGGACGGCCGGCTTCAGAACCCCGGCTTCCTCGATTACCGGATACCCGTCGCCTCCGACGTGCCGATGATCGAGACCGTCATCGTCGAGGTGCCCAACCCATTGGCGCCCTACGGCCTGCGCGGCGTCGGCGAGGTGCCGGTGATCCCGACCATGGCGGCGGTGGCCAACGCGGTCCGGGACGCCATCGGCGTGCGCATGTATGAGCTGCCGATGTCACCGCCCAAGGTGCTGAAGGCGATCGAGGAGGCGGCCAAGGCCTAGGGTGTAGACTGGCGCCATGCGGTCTTCCACTCCGCCTGGCCCGGGCGGGCTGTTATCTCCCAATATCCTGCACGGCGTCGGGTGGGCGCTGCTTGCCGGGGCGCTCTATTCCCTGGTGCCGGTGGGCGTGCGCCTGGTGTCCGACCACCTGCCCGCCATCGAAATCGTGTTCTTCCGCAATTTCTTCGGCTTTGTGGTGTTCCTCGCCATTTTCGCCTGGCGCGGCGGCTATTCCCTTGGCACGCGACGCTTCGGCTTCCATCTCCAGCGCAACATCATCAACTTCTTCGGCATGTGGCTGTGGTTCGCAGGGCTTGCCTTGATGCCGCTGGGCAAGGCGGTGGCGCTCCATTTCACCGAGCCTTTGTGGGTGGCGGTGCTGGCCATCTTGTTCCTTGGCGAGCGGCCCGGGTTATACCGCTGGGGGGCCATCGCCGTCGGGTTCTGCGGCGCCCTGATCATCCTTCGGCCCGGCGCCATCCCGATCGGCTTGCCGACATTGATGATACTGGGATCGGCGTTCAGTTACGCCACCGTGGTGATCTATTCCCGGTCCCTGGCGCGCACGGATTCCCCGGCCACCACCACCTTTTATTATCAGGCCATGCTGACGGTTTTCGCCTTCTTCCCCATGCTGTGGGTCTGGGTCGCACCGGAGTGGCAAGACCTACCGGGGCTGTTGCTGGTTTCCACCGTCGGCACCGCGGCGCCATACTGCATCATCCGCGCCTTCAAATATGCCGAGGCCAGCATCATCTCGCCGTTGAATTTCATGCGCCTGCCGCTCACCGCCACCTTCGCTTACATGATTTTCGGCGAAGCAACTTCTCTCTGGGTCTGGGCCGGGGCCGTGGTGATCTTTGGCGCCGCCTATATGATGACCCGGGCCGAGATCCGCGCCGAGGCCAAATAGCCCCATCGCTGGGCTTTGGCGCGGCTGGATGTCACCGCCGAATGCGCCTAGAATTGGCGAAAATCCGCACTGGAGGAAGACGCCATGACCGTGAAATTCGGCACCGACCCGAAGCCGCCCCGCCAGCAAGCCGTCCCCGGCAAGCCGATCGTCGACCCCGCCGGCTGGACCCCGGAAGAGATCGCCGGGCTGGGTGATCTCTCCTACCATT
>CBDUSV010000215.1:0-5387 GCA_965369885.1 uncultured bacterium | reverse complement strand
TTGGGTATGACCTCAAGGCGCAGCTCTTTCGCGGTCTCGGCGAGCAACACCGGCTCGATCAGCTTGCCCCACTTCATCCGTGGGCTTTCGTCGGATGAGATATCAAGGCCCTCGGCGAAGTTCTGGTAGAGCATCCAGCGCGAGCAATATTGAGACTGGTTCCAAAGTGCCGCCGCCTGGGATGCGCTCACGGTTTCGTGATTAGGATCGGGCATGGCTTTTTCCTCGCTATCGACCAAAGGTGCGCGGGCATTTATCCCACCCACCGGTATGGTGGTCTGTATTGCAATTCTCGCAGAATGAAACCATGCCATCTTCGCAACCACCAAAGCATTCATGGACATTCGCAATGCCGTGGCCCGGGTTTGCCATTATGTCAGCTTCTTTGGGGCGATAGTCAGCGCAGGGTTGTTCGCCTATGCAATAGACATTAGCGCAGGGCTCATCTGCCTTGTGGAACGTCTCGCACTCCGGGCAAAGTCTTTTCATGGAATAAATACCTCGTGTGCATGGTCAAAGGCCTTGGGCCACAACACATCGTTTAGAGCTTCCTCTGTCTTGTACGGCCCCGAAAGTCTTTCAAAAGTGTGCGGGTCAATCTCCCACCATTCCTCAATGTCGGCTTCTTCCTTGCGATCCTCAACCCAATTTGCACACATTTCCTTGTGATCCATCACACGCCCTCCGCCTTGGCAATGGCGGCAGCGGCTACCTTTTGGCACCACCCCCACATTTTATGTCTGAATTCTTCGGGCGTTTCTTGCATAACATCCGGCGCACCGGGAAAGCGGTCGATGTGCCCGCCAGCAATTGCCTCCAACGCAGCCCGCAGACGTTCGATCTCGCCGGCCATTTCCGTTAGGACACTATCCACCTTGCCAACTTCGGCCCGCGCCCGTTCGAGTAGATCAGGCATTATTTACCACCTTCCACTTTGGCGATGGCGGCGCGGGCTTGGCTCCAACACTCCAATTCATCTGGTGAACCTGCTTCAATTCCGAATGATCGTTCATGGTTCGCCAAGAAATTCTCGCAACTTTTAAGCGCCGCCAGCAAGTCCTCATTCACCGACGCTTCAACCGTGCTGCCGGCCACCGGACGCTCGCCCCAATTCACTTCGAGATCGGGGAAGTCGTCATTAAGGCCAAAGATGGCAAATTTGTTTTCCGGGATATGTGGATTGGCGGTGCCGAACAATTCTATCTCGATCCAAGACATGGGACCGCCTTTGATGTGCCGGATTTTGATCTTCTTGGTATAGTGAGAGCTGACTTGGATCATGGCTTTTCCCCTTTAATCACACGTTGAGCTGCGCGTTCCGATCACGCACCACTTACCACGAACGCCCTTCCCCTTGCGCTTGTAAGCCGCGCTCGTGCTGGCATCATATCCCCAATTGTATTTTCGCCAATCCTCCGCCTTCATAACAACCTCGCCACGGTCTTGGCCGGTAAATTCAATGCGGAGTTCGCCGGGGCGTCTAGGCTCTAGTCCTTGGGTTTCAACGGTCATCATGGACCTCCTAGGAATTCAACAACCTCAAGCCACTGATCGCCACAGCGCGTAAGCAATTCCTGCGCTTCCGTCTCCTTGGCGACCGCCGTTCTCCATAGATCATCATCACGGAACTTCGCGACGTTATCGTGGATCAGCTTATCAATCGTGGCGGGCTCCAAGGCGTCGAGTTCCCATGACTGGTCGCCGTAATTGTCGATGTAATTCATGGCCCGGCTGTCTGTGAGCTTCGCCGGATTGGGCGGCGGGTTGTACTCATCAACCTGATCCATGTTGAGCGCAAGACGAACGACCGTGACATTGCCACCGGAAAACATATTGAGGCGGTCGCGGTTGTCTCGGGTCATGTCGATGCCGCTTGGATCATGGTCGCCGAAGTGCAACACCACGACTTCTTGATTGTCGAAACCGTAGTCTTGGAACCGGCGCCCGGCTCGCCACTGTTCGGATTGGCTGGAATATCCCCGACAAGCGAAGTAGGGCACGTCAAGATCAATGCAAGCCGGCTCGATCACGCCAACAAGAGCGTCTTTCTCGATCCATACTTCAACCCGGTGTGGTTGATCCGCCCATTTGTCAACCGCGAAGCCAGCCGCCGCCGATCGAATGATGCTGGCGGGACTATCCCAATGGGAATTGCTGCGGAGAAAACGGGTGCGATCCTCGATCGCTTCCCAGTCAATCAGGCCGGCCAATCGGGCATCATTGACGATTGATCCGATCCGCTTGTATTCCGTCTGCTTATTGGCAATCAGCCCGCGAGCGACGAACTGATAATAGAGCTGCCGGAGCGTCAAGGTGAACCCCTGCGCGTTGTACTCATCAATGATCGCGATGGCGGAAGCGATGATCTCACGGCTTCCGGCGCTGAAATTCTTCTCGATGAATGTTTCGACAGGCATTTTTCATTCCCCTTCAAATCCGCTCTGTAAATGTTCACCTTGCATTCAAGATAGAGATGATATAACTAGAAGTCAACTAATTATTTTGGAAAATATGGGATCAAAATATGTCAGGCAAAAACAACAAGTTAGGGCGACCGCCCGGCCCAATCCGCCTGGAAAAGCGATTTGTCTATCTCTCGCCGAGCGATTGGGAGAAGATTGATAAGCTGGCCAAGGGCAACGGCATCGGGGGCACGATCCAGGCCCGCATGATCCTCCACCGCGCCTTGGAGCAGATGGAAAATGCGTAGGGTCCACCGCCCTTACAAGGCGAAGCCGGTCACGGTCGATGGCTATCGCTTCGACAGCCAAGCCGAGGCGCGGCGCTATGGCCAGCTCAAAATCTTGACCATGGCCAACCCTCCCAAAATCACAAATCTTATCGTCCACCCCCGTTACCCGATGGTGATCAACGGCAAGAAGATCGGGCGCGGCTATATGGTCCTCGACTTCGCCTATTTAGAATGGAAGGACGGCGAGTGGCGTGGTGTCATCGAGGACACCAAGGGTGGTGCCGATACCCATATTGCCAAGCTGCGCCGCGACGTGTGCAGCGCGATAAACGACATTCAAATCAGGGTGACAACCGCGTAAACCCAACCCAAGTTATACACAGGAAGGATGTGAATTATGGGGAAAAGTGATCAAGCGCCCCCGGCCCCGGAGGGAAATATCTCAAAGCTGATGGAAGATGTTAAGTCCGCTGCCGCCAAGGTGAACACCTTGTCTGCCAAGCGCCAGGGTATCAACGACGATATCAATGCCATCCGGCATGACATGGAAGCGAAGGGCATTAGCCGCAAGGCGTTCGATGCGGCCTTGGCTTATTCCAACCAAGACCCCGAAAAACGCGAGGGCTTCGATGTCGCCTATTCGATCGCCCGTGAAGCAATGGGGGTTCCTTTACAGGGGGACTTGTTCGATGGTGACAAACCGCCAGCGACCACGGAGAGTGGACAAGAAAAGGCCCCGGCAACGGGCACCAAGGGCAAGGGCACGGACGCGCCGGCCCCAACTCATCACCAAAGCGGAACAGCATAGCTCGATCATCGAACAGATCGGTGAATGGCGATCGCGGGGGGTTCTCCCCCGCGAAGCCTGGGAAGCGTTGGAAGGGAAGGCGGCGGCGTTCCTCCCGATTGATTGGGAGAACGTCTATGACCTCATGCAAGGATGGATCGACCAATGGCGAAGCCCCTGAAATTCGAGACACAGAACCACTACCGCCGCCATCGCCGCTCGAAGATATGGGCACGGGTGAGGGTTGCCTTTAAAATCCTGCTGGGCATTTCGATCGGCTTTATCGCCTTGGGCTTGGTTGTTGGCGCGGTGGCGTGGCTCATCAATGGTGAGCTTCCATGACAATAAGCAACGATGAATTTCACGTGTTGAACAAGCTGGCGCAGGGCCGCTTGCTGTTCCTGGGCGACGGCCAAAAAGCCTTCTTCATGGGATTTGATCGCCCTGAGGCGCTGGTGAGCTTTGATACGTTTATTGAATTCAGGATTAACAAATGGGTTAAGGCGTCCATCGGCAGCACACCAGAACATCCGGTATATGAAATCACCCATGCTGGGGCGGCGGTGCTGAGAAGCGAAAAAGAGAAGTTATCATTGACCAAAACTTAGGAGTGATCAACATGGTTGACGAAGCAAAATCGGCAGCGGGCAAGAAGGGTGCCGCCATCCGCGCGGCCAAGAAGAAGGCGGCGGAGGAAAATAACGCGGTGGTCTTGGACCAATACAAGATCATCGTTTTCCCCGATGGTGATATCGAGGACATGACCCCAGGCGACATGACGGGTAAGGCTGAGGACCCTACACCACCGATCGAGGACGTGGGGGCTACCCATGGACCCTCAACGGAAGGCGCTGACGAAGCCGAGGAAGTGCCACCCGAGACGAAGGCCGAGGAACCCCCAGGCAATGCCAAGCCCGGTCTCTACGCGGTCGATATTGGCGGAAGCTTTATGATCGGTGAGCGGATGCAAGACGGCACTTATGAGCATATCGCCCGCGCCAAAAACCAGGACATCGCGACGGAATTGCTCAGTATGATCCATGCTGGTCATGACGTTGGCAATGCCATTGATTTTCTCCAAAAATCCTATGGTCCTAGCGGTATCACCGAAGGCACCGTGCTGGCCGGTGAAGCCTATGTCGATGATGCTGATAACTTCATCCCGCCCGAACCGGCACGGACAACGCCGCCCATCATTGATGATACGGCGGCGGTTGATAAAACTGCGCCAGCCTTGCCCGATACGATCTTGGCGCGGGCGAATTACTATGTCGAGTATAACGGGCTTTCGGAGGCGGACGCCTTGAACTTGGCCAGGATGCAGCTCGGTGAGGATACCCCGGTCCATCCCTCGGGCCAGCCTGGGGCGCCGGGCGAAGGCGAGACCTTGGGGCCGGACAAGAACATGATCGCGGCCTATCAGGACCGCATGAAAACCTATGTTGAACCCAAGCTTGATGTGAAGATCACGGTAGAGAACCCGGAGGGCGACGACTGGACTTTTATGATGCCGCTGCGCTTCCTCGATTACCTGTTGCGCTCGTCTCAATGGGAGACCATCAAGCGCCGCCGCGAAGTCAACCCAGCGGACAGGCTCCAGATGATCCTACGTGAGTTCCGCCGCGATGATCAGGAGGTCAAGTTGCTGATGTCGCCCGGATCAGCCACCGGCCCAGCCGGGACATACAACCCGATAACCGGGGCTTGGTCCTCATAGAGTTTGGCGCGCGCGTCTATACCACCGGTTGGTTCGGATGGTGGCCGGTGGGGCGCGTCGAGGTGGGGAGGGTGGTCGCTTTTACACTGTTGGACGGCCACCCCAACGGGGGAGCGGCATTTTTGCTGGTTGTCTCTCCCCCACCACCCTTTAAACGTGGATACACAAAAGCATGACACGCTTGAAAGCCA
>CBDUSV010000214.1:0-5390 GCA_965369885.1 uncultured bacterium | reverse complement strand
GGGCGACGGCTTGAGCACCACCTGGAACTGGTAATAGTGCTGCAACCGGTTGGGATTGTCGCCATAGCGGCCGTCGGTGGGACGCCGCGACGGCTGGACATAGGCACAGCGCCAGGGCTTGGGCCCCAATGAGCGCAGCAGCGTCGCCGGATGGAAGGTGCCGGCGCCCATTTCCATGTCATAGGGCTGCAGGATGACGCAGCCCTGGCCGGCCCAGAACGCCTGCAGCGCCAGGATCAGGTCCTGAAAACTGGAGGGAGCTTTGCTTGTCGGGGTTTTGGCCATGGCCGGTTCTATCAATAGGGGCAGTCGTCACGGTCACAGCGCTTGGCGTCAACCGGATCGCCATAGGTGTCGCACACCGGGCATTGGATCAGGGATTGGGCGGCGGGCGGAGCGCCACGATCACCGCCGCGTTCGTCATCGTCGCTGTCGAGGGCGCGCTTGGCCTGTCTGGCGAGGCGGCTGACATGCTTGTATCCGTACCAGATCGCGAAAATCGCGGCGATGGTGAACAGAAGCTTGAAAATGCTGAAACCGAACATAGCCGTGTTTTAGTGGCCCGCGCCCATCGCGGTCAAGGAATGTGGTGGATGCGTCCGGCGCAATGCCCGAACTCACAATCCAAAGCGAGCCCAAAGCGCGCGTTCTTCGAGCGCGGCGATGATGCCCCCCGCGAGGTCGGCGCCAAGCCCGGCACCAATCGGGGTCCCGGCGACCGAAGCCAATTCTGGTTCCGAGCCCTTGACAAGGCCGAGCCGTCGGCGCCAGCCGCGCTGCGGTAACACCGGTTTGAGGCGCACCTCGTCACCAAAACGGGCCCGCATCACCGAGCGCAAATCGCCGATGCCATCGATGAGGCCAAGTTCGAGGGCACGGCGGCCACTCCAGAAGGCGCCGCTGAAAAGCTCCGCTTCGGGCGCCTTGACCTTGCCCTCGCGGCGGGTGCGCACAAGCGTCTTGAAGGCCTCATGGACATCGCCCTGAAGCTCGTGGATGCGGGCGACGTCATCGGGATCCTCCGGTTTGAAGGGATCGAGGATCGCCTTCTTGTCGCCGGCGGTATAGAGACGCCGCTCGATTCCAAGCCGGCCCATCGCCTCGTGAAACCCGAAACCGCTGAATTGGACCCCGATGGAGCCCACGATCGAGGAGTCGTTGGCGAAAATCTCGTCGCCGGCCAGCATCAGCCAGTAACCGCCGGAAGCGGCGACATCCTCGGCGAATGCATAGACCGGGACCCCTTTCTCATCGGCCAAGGCGCGGATGCGTCCGTAGATCAAGGCCGACTGCACCGGCGATCCCCCCGGCGAGTTGACGGAAAGCGCCACGGCTTCAAGGTCGTGAAGGTCAAAGGCGCGCTCGATGGCACTGGCGAGGTCGGCAAGGGTAAGGCCGATTTGCAATGGCCCGAACCTGCCAATGGCCCCGTAAAGGCGGATTACCCCCACCACCGGCGGTGGATGGCGGAAGCGCCTGAAGGGCAGGAGCCGCAAAAGAGATCGCAAAGTCATGGCCCACTCCTGATGAATTTTCTTCGCGGTTTGCCGTGGCCCCCGAGTGCCCATTTGCCGGGGCAACGGCGGCGTACCGACTACAGATTTACCGCCGCGCCGTCACGCAACACCGCGTCCGCCGCCGGGGTGTAGCCGCCGTCCGAATGCAGCACCAGACCCGGCGCGAGGCGCATCGGGCTGGAGGCGCCCTTGACCGCGCGCACCAGCACCCGTTTCGCCGGCGTCCCCTTGGCATCGGGCCATAACGGATAGACGATGACGCCGCCGGCGACGCCCTTGAATCCGGCCAGCACGTCATCCAGACGGTCGGCGCGGTGAATGATGGTGACGGTGCCCTTGTGGCGCACCATGGCGAGACAAAAACGCAGCCAATCCCCGAGCCCAGCACCAGAAACTCCCGATTCTTCCATATTGGCGGTGGCCTTGGCCGGGTTGGGCGAGGCCTGGGCCCGGGACGCCTCGAGATAGGGCGGATTGGCCATGGCATGGTGGAACGAGCCCGGAGCGAGACGCATCGGCGGACGCGAGAGCGAGCCCACCATGATGTCGACGCGCCCGATAAGGTTGTTGAGCGCGACGTTCTCGCCGGCGAGCCGCACCAGATCGGTCTGGGGCTCGATGCCGCTGACCCGGCATCCTTGCACCCGACGGGCCAGGCACAGGGACGCGGCGCCGACGCCGGCGCCGACATCGACGGCCATTTCGCCATCCCCGATGGGCACGGCGGCGGCCAGGAAGACCGTATCGATGGCCACCCGGTAGCCATGGCGGGGCTGGCGCAGGCGCACCTGGCCGCCGAGAATGGCGTCCTCGGTGAAATCGGTGGCGGCGGCGGGCACGCCTGGATGGGACGCCGGTTCAGCCATCGGAGCCACTCGATATCTCGCCGGCATCCTCGAGGATGCGCCGGGCGCGCGAATAATCGTCATTGTCCACCATCAAACGCCGGCGAATGGCGCTGGCGCTGCCTTCGAGAATCGACATATGGGTGTCGAGAACCACGGCCTCGATTCGAGAGTCGGCGAGCAACGCCGTCAGCCAGGATATCCGTACCGGGTCGTTGGTCCTGAGCAGTTCCTTCATGGCGTTGATCATACCCCAAAGAGCGGCCACGGCCCATGTTATGGATTGGGCATGGATGGGGCATGGATACGGCCTTGACCCGGTCCGAGAGCCGATTATAAGTGTAGGTCCTACAAACACTTGACCGCGCAACCGGCCGGTCAACACCTATCAACGAGGCCTCCGGGAGGGCTGAGCCAGTGGCCGTCATCGTTGATCTGGAGCGCGACCGCGGCAAGGGGCCGGGGCCGTCCCTGGATCCCCTGCACAAACTTGTCGCCGATGACCTCAAACGGGTCAACGAGCTGATCCTGCATCGCATGGATTCGCCGGTGGCTTTGATACCCCAACTCGCGGGTTACATCATCGCCGCCGGAGGCAAACGCCTGCGCCCGATGCTGGTTTTAGCCTCGGCACGGTTGTGCGGCTACCGCGGCAGCCGTCACGTCGCCCTGGCGACTTGCGTTGAATTCATCCACACGGCGACGCTTTTGCATGATGATGTGGTCGACGACAGCGACCTGCGCCGTGGACTTGCCACCGCCAACACTGTGTGGGGCAACAAGGCCAGCGTGCTGGTCGGCGATTTCCTGTTCAGCCGTTCGTTCCAGCTCATGGTCGAGGACGGCTCCCTCGATGTTCTCGCCATCCTGTCGAATGCGTCCGCCGTGATCGCCGAAGGCGAGATCATGCAGCTTTCCGCCGTTAACGACACCGAGACGTCGGAAGCCGCCTATCTCAAGATCATCGATGCCAAGACGGCGGAGTTGTTCACCGCCGCCTGCCGTCTCGGCGCCGTCATCGCCAACCGGCCCAAGATCGAGGAAGAGGCGCTGGAAAGTTTCGGCCACAATCTGGGCATCGCCTTCCAGCTCGTCGATGACGTGCTCGACTATGCCGCCACCTCCACCACCATGGGCAAGGCGGTGGGCGACGACTTCCATGAAGGCAAGGTCACCCTGCCGGTGGTGCTGGCCTATCGCCGCGGCGATGAAGAAGATAAGGCGTTCTGGCGCCGCACCTTGGCGGAACTCGACCAAAAAGACGGCGATCTCGACCACGCCATCCGCCTGCTTTTCAACCACGGCACCCTTGAAGACACCATGGAACGCGCCCGGCACTACACCGCCCTTGCCCGCGATGCCCTCGATATCTTCCCGGAATCGGCGGAAAAGGCCGTCCTGATCGAAGCCGTCGAATTCTGCACCGACCGGGTTAACTGAGCCGGCTTTGGCCGGCACCGGTAACTAATAATTAACCTCTATTAAGGATAAGTAACCAGGCAAGCCGCCGCCTGATCGGCTGGCGGGGATCCTGGATACCCCTACGGCATTGATTCCATTTGGGTTTTCAGGAAAAACAGCGGATCAATTGGATTGTCGGCGGAGAAGGGCCGCGATGGCACAACGCTACATTCTTTATCTCGCGGGGCTGGCCATCCTGAGCGTCTTCCTGCTCTCGATCGGATGGGAATTTGTGCTCGAAGAGTATGCCGAATTATATTTCGGCGGACCCGTGGAGCACGAAACCACCCGGGATCATTGGGAATATATCCTGACCGCCACGGCGTTTTCGGCCTTCGCATTGATCATCCCGGTGCTGCTATCGCTTCGCAGCAACGCCAAACACCGTGATGCCGAGCAAGCGCTGGGCGAAAAACAGGCGCTGTTGGAGACCATCTTCGAGAACGTGGCCCAGGGCTTCGCCGTGTTCGACCGGGATTATAAACTCGTCGCATTCAACGACAAATTCGCCGAACTCAGCACCCTGCCCAGCGACCAGATCCGCCTGGGCATGAGCCGCAGGGACATGATGTACCTTCTCGCCGAGGCACGGTGCCTGGGCAAACGCGAGACCGAGGACTTCGTCAAGGAACGGATGAGAAGCATCCAGAACCAAGAGGAACACGCCGACGAATTCCGCCGGCCCGACGGCCGGGTCTGCCTCTATCACCGCAAACCGATGCCCGATGGCGGGTCGGTCAGCGCCTATACCGACATCACCGCGCTGAAACAGGCGGAAGACGCCAGCCAGCGCGCCCTGACGCAGGCGGAAAACGCCAACCAGGCCAAATCCAAATTCCTTGCGACCATGAGCCACGAATTGCGCACGCCGTTGAACGCCATCATCGGCTTCTCGGATATGATCCACAAACAGATCTTCGGCGAAATCGGCAACGAAAAATATCCGGAATACGCCAAGAACATCAAGGATTCCGGCGAACATCTTCTCGAACTCATCAATGACGTTCTCGATCTGTCGAAAGTGGAAGCGGGGAAACTCGAACTCTCGGAGAAAGAGGTCGATGTGGCGCGGGTGATGCGAAGTTCGGTGAACTTGACCTCCAAACTCGCCGAAGCCGGCGGGCTCATGGTGCTATGCCAGATCCCCGATGATCTGCCCCTGCTGTTCGCCGACGCCTTGAAGGTCAAACAGATCATCATCAATCTGCTTTCCAACGCGGTGAAATTCACCGAAGCCGGCGGTGACATCTTGATCGGGGCCGAGATCGACCGCGACGGCAGCTTCATCATTCAGGTCAGGGATACCGGGATCGGCATCGCGGCCGATGATATCCCCAAGGCGCTGTCGCCGTTCATGCAGGTGGAATCGTCAATGGACCGCAAATATGAAGGCACCGGCCTCGGCTTGCCATTGACCAAAAAACTGGCCGAACTCCATGGCGGGTCCTTGACCTTGCAGAGCGAACCCGGCGGCGGCACCTTGGTGACGGTCAGCTTCCCGGCCGAGCGCATCGTGATCGCCAACCCCGCCCCGCCCCAGCAACAAGACCGCTCCCACGCGGACTAA
>CBDUSV010000213.1:0-5399 GCA_965369885.1 uncultured bacterium | reverse complement strand
ATCCTGGGCAGCGGCGGCAAAGGGGGCGTGCGCACCTATGTGGGCTGGACCACCGATCTGGCGCGCCGCCTGGGCGAGCACAATGACGGCACCGGCGCGCGTTCGACCCGGGGGCGCAGATGGGCGCTGCTATATGCCGAGTGTTACCGAACCCGCACCGAGGCCATGAGCCGGGAATGGCACCTCAAGCGCGACCGTAAATTCCGCAAGGATGTCGCCGCCGCCTTGTAGGTGCGCCTAAACCGTTTCCTTGTCGACGGCGACCGGCGGCACCCGTTCCGGGCGCACCGTCTCATAGCCATTGACCGAGATGTCGATATTGTTGCCGTCGGGATCGAAGGCGCGCTGCTGGGCATAGTGGCGGTCCGGCGGGCGGTCCTGGGGGCCCGGCAAGCCCAAATCTTCGAATCTGCGGGTGATTTCCCCGGCATCTTCGACATGGAAGCCGAAATGGTTGAGGCCGCTGGGCTTGCCTTCGGCCTTGTTGAGCAACAACGCCAGGTTCATATAGCCGTCGGTCATGAAGACGCTGCCGTTCTCGGCCGTGTGCAGCACCTCCATTTCGAACACCTGTTCATAAAACGACGCCAGCTTGGCCGGGTCCGTGGTCACGATGGCAAGATGCCTGAGTTTCGCCATATTCCTGATCCTCCCTAAAAATCGTCTTGGTCAACAGTTGGGTCTTGTGGAGCCATGAAAACCCCATCAAGCCTTCATGGTCAAGGCTTCATGGTCAGGCCGGGTACCGCGGTGAAGCCTTCGAACTGGGGCGGGCCGAGATAGTAATCCCTGGCGCCGCCGGCCTTGCCATGGGCCTTGCCGAAGGCCTCGGATTTGGTCCAATCCTCGAAATGGCCGACCGATTGCCACACCGTGTGAGATATATAAACCGTGTGATCCTCCGCCTCGTCGCCGCTGAGTAAGTTGAATTCGACGAAGCCCGGCACCGTGCCAAGCTGGGAATCCCTCTCGGCCCACATGCGCTCGAACGCGGCCTCTTCGCCCTTTTTGATGCGGAACCGGTTCATGGCGATGAACATGATCATTCTCCTTGGTCTGGGATTTCCCCTATTTCCATATAAGCCGGTTTCGGGGTTGAGAAAAGCACCGATTTCCCCCGATTCCGCAATGGCCGGGCCTGGGAGATTGCCTTTAAGCCCCGATCACGCTACGCTTTTTCCAACCAAGAACATTCCAGTCCGTGAGGAGAAAATTCCATGGCATATGATCTGATCATTCGTGGCGGCACCGTGGTCGATGGCTCGGGCCTGCCCGGCTACCGCGCCGATGTGGGGATCTATGACGGCATCATCACCGCCATCGGCGACCTTGCCGGCGAGCAAGCCTCCGAGGTCATCGACGCCGAGGGCAAGGTTGTGGCGCCGGGCTTCGTCGATGCCCACACCCACATGGACGCCCAGGTGTTCTGGGACGACATCGGCACCAATTCGTGCTGGCACGGGGTGACATCGGTGGTGATGGGCAATTGCGGATTCTCTCTCGCGCCCTGCGCCGCCAAGGACAAGCTCCTGGTGCTGCACAATCTGCAGATGGCCGAGGACATTTCCATCGAAGCCATGGATGCCGGCGTGCCGTGGACCTGGGACAGCTTCCCGGAATATCTCGACGCGGTCGAGGCCCTGCCCAAGGGCCTCAACTATGCCGCCTATGTCGGCCATTCGGCCTTGCGCACCCACGCCATGGGCCAGCGCGCCATGGAAGAGGCCGCGACCGAAGACGATCTCGCCCACATGAAGCGCGAGCTCGCCGATGGCCTGCGCGCCGGCGCCATCGGGCTTTCCACATCGCGCGCCCGCACCCACCGCACGCCCGAGGGCAAGCCGGTGGCGAGCCGGGTCGCTGACTGGGACGAGGTCAAGGCGCTCACCGGCGTCATGGGCGGGCTCGGCGCCGGGGTGATGGAATTCTCCCGCGAGACCACCGACAAGGACCCGGACGCCCGGCGCGACGAACAGCGCCGCATGAAGGATCTGGCGGTCGAGAGCGGGGTGCCGCTCACCTTCGGGGGGTCGTGGTATCACCGCAATGCCCCCGATGTTTGGCGCAACCAGTTCCAGATGGTGGACGACACCATCGCCGCCGGCGGCAGGATGCTGATCCAGGGCGGCGCCACCTGGAACGGCAGCTTGCGTTCGTTCGAGACCATGACGCCCTATGACCTAATTCCGGTGTGGAAGGATTTCCGCAAGCTGCCCCTGGCCGATCAGGAAACCGGACTGCGCGATCCCGATATGCGCAAGAAACTGGTCGATGCGGTCAAGGCCCACAAGCACAACCCGGACCCGTCCATGCCCAACAACCTGCTGCGCCCGGTGGACTGGAATTGGGTGTTCCCGCTATATACGCCGCTGCCGCCCTACCGCTCGATCGCCGACATCGCCGCCGAGCGCGACGTCGAACCGATCGAGGCCTTCATCGACTTGGCGCTGGAGAAGCATCTCAAGCTGTTCTTCATCCAGCCCAGCAACAACGAGGATCAGGACTACGTGCTGACCCTGATCCGCCATCCCCATTCGGCGGTGACGTTTTCCGATGCCGGCGCCCATGTGGCGACCGTCATCAACCCGATCCATGGCCATCTGTTGGGCCATTGGGTGCGCAACCAACAAGCCATCACCCTGGAAGAAGCGATCCGCAAGATCACCTACACCACCGCCTCGTTCTGGGGGCTCAAGGGCCGCGGTCTGCTGCGCCAGGGCTATCACGCCGACGTGGTGGTCTTCGATGCCGACACCATCTCGCCGCAACTGCCCACCCTGGTGCACGATCTGCCCACCGGGGCGCCGCGCTTGTTGCAGAAATCCGACGGCATCGACGCCACCATCGTCAATGGCGAGATCATGATTCGCGACAATCAGCACACCGGGGCCCTGCCGGGCCGGCTTCTGCGCGGGCCGCTGGCGCTGAATTAGCCCCGGGCTAGCCTTCGCTGTAATAGCTTGCGGGGCTAGCCTTCGCTGTATTCCGGGCGGGGCTGGCCGATCTCGACGCCGTTCTTCTCCAGATCGGCGAGATACATGTCGTAGATCCAGGGCTCTTCCTGCTCATACTCGATCTGATCGGGGGAATCGCCGCCGCCGGTCATGCCGATCGTGAGGGGATGTTCCGGTGAGCCGCCGCGCCTGAGCGCCAGATAGCGGGCCGGTTCCGGGCCGGTGTTGAAATGCTGGTGGTACCACCATTCCGGCGGCGCGAACATGGAACCCTCCTTCCAGTCCACCCGGGTCGGCTCCTCGCCTTCCCGCCACAACAGCGAAAAGCCGGAGCCCGCCAGGATGATGACATGGGCGCCGGGGCCGTGGCGGTGGGATTTCTTGTAAGTGCCGACATCGAATTCGGACAGATGACAGGCCATGGTGTGGCCCGACATGGACATATGGAACGACTTGGCCCCATGGCCCCGCATCTTCCACTGTAAGAGCTGGAATTCCAGGGTATCGGGGATCAGATTGATCCGGGTCACCCGGCCGCCGAGATATTCGTGCTCCGGATTGAAGAAGCTGTTCTGGCCCTGATAGCGGTCATCGAACACGAAGTCGTTTTCGAACACGAATTTGTCGTTGTGGTAAAGATTCAGCGTCAAGGGCGCGTTGGTCACCATCAGAATCCGTGCCGGCTTGTCGGGATCGAGATTGATGTGCTGATAGCGGGTGTTCAAGGGCGGGCCGAACAAAGAGCGCTTCTGCCACTTGACCGTGTTGGTGGGGGAGCCTTCCTGTTCGATGATGGTCTCGCCATTGCCTTCGACCACATAGACCCAGCTCTCGAACATGTGCTGTGCCGGCTTGGTCTTGGCGCCGGGCGGGATTTCCAGGATGATCGCCGTGGTCAGGAAGGAATCCGCCAGGTTGACGAAGGCGCCCCGGGCGTCGAAGCGGTCCCACTGGCCGAGTTCCACATCCATCAGGTCTTCGACATGGAACACCTTGTGGATCGGGATGCCTTCGTTCTCCTGCCAGGCATCATAGAATGCCGGCGGGCGCTCGAAGCGCTTGGTGGCCGCGTCACCGGATGATTGCGCGTTCAGGTTGGTTTTTTCCGTCGCCATCGTACTCTCCATTCGGATTTGTTTATTAAACTCGGATGTGGACTTATTTTTTGCAGGCGACGCGCTTGGCGCGGCCGCCGTCGCCGGGATAGGTCACCTTACAACTCATGCCGATTTTAAGCTCCTTGCGGCTTGCGCTCTTGCCGTCGAGGGACACCTTGGTGCGGCGCCGGCTGATGCGCGCGGTCTTTTTCTTGCCCTTGTGGGTGAAGCCGATGACCCTGCCGCCGCGCTTGATCGAGGTCAGCTTCACCTTGACCGTGACCCCGGGGCCCTTCTTTTCCACCGGCCCGCCGGCGCGCTGCCACAGCGGATCGTAGATCGCCAGCAGCTTGGGATATTCGACGCGCAGCTTGCCCTCGTCGCGGATCGCCACCGGCTTGCCCATGACCTCGTCGGGGAACGGCATGAATTCGCGCCGCGACGCCAGATCGGCCCGCACCGGAATGGCGTTGTTGGCGGCGAATTGCGAAATCTGGCCCTCCTTGGAGATGAACCAGTTGGTGAAGATCAGCGATGAGTTCAGATGCGGGTTGTTCTTGAGCACCATCATGATGGATATGGCCAACGGCACCGGCACCGGGCAATGCCAGGCGATCGGCGCGCCCTTGTCCTTGTACTGCTTGAGCCGGTAGGCCGCCGTGCCCACGGTGACGTGGAATTCCCCCGCCACTGTCAGGCCGATCATGGCGTTGGCGCCTTCCTTGCGCAGCTGCGGCTTGACCTGGTTGAACAGTTTGTCGAGGTAATCCCGCATCCAGTCCGGGCCCTTGGCCAGCCACAGCATGGAGAGCCACAGATTGGGCCGGTTGGGAATGCCGAGCTTGCCGCCGTGCCAGCGCGGATTGGTCACCAGATCCTCCCAGCGCTTCGGCATTTCGGATTTCTTGACCAGCTTGGTGTTGTAGGCCATGCAGCGGTGGGCGACCTTCTGGCCCACCCACAAGCCCTCGGGCTCGCGCATGTTGGCGGTCAGGCGCTTGAAGTTGGGCAGCACCCGAAGATCCTGGATGGCGCCCATGGCCTTGAAATTGACCCAGTCGCCGCCCGGCGAGACGATGACATCGGCAATGAAGCGCCCCGCCTTGAGGGCGATCATGGTCTTGACGCCGCGGTCATAGCGCCCGGCGCGGGCATAGCTGATCTGGACCTCGGGGTAGCGCGCCTTGAACGGGGCAATGAGAGCCCGGAACTGCTTGGCGTCCCACGACGCGGTGATCCTGAGCTTACCTTCCGCCTTGGCCGCCTTGCGCCACTTGTCGGGAACCCGAAGTTCCGCATCAAGCCCCTTCAGGATGGATGGGTCGAGCTTGAGCTTCGCCAGCGCCGC
>CBDUSV010000212.1:0-5424 GCA_965369885.1 uncultured bacterium | reverse complement strand
ATCGTTAGAAATATATTCTAATCGTTAGAAATATAATAGTTCCCAGATGGGACTTTGAACAGTGGCTATCAGGGGCCTGACGGAGCATAATATTGGGAACTGGCGCCTGGGCAGCATTCTCGGAGGAAGCACGACATGGCCACGACAGTGAAATCAAATAGCGCCCTCAAGGGCCTCGAAGACGAACTGACCGAACTGGCCAATGCCCAGTTCGAATCGGAAGAATATCAACGCATGCTCAACGTCACCTTCTCCCTCAAGGGGGCGCAGCAATTCTTCCTGCAACATTCCATATTCAACCTCAACCGCCGGGATTGCTGGGGCTATGTCCAGGCCTCCTCGCCGTTGCCGGTCAAGGAAATCGTCTGGGAGCATGAATCGGAAGAGCTCGGCGGCGTTCCCCACCGGGGCGGCGCCAACCATTACGAGCTTGCGGTCAAGCAGGGCGAATCCCTGCAACTGACGCCCGAGGACTATTACAATACGCTGCCCATGGATGGCACGCTGACATGTTGCTATGCCTGGATGAACCTGGCCGAGAAATCGCCCTGGCTCGAGGCCTTCGCCGCCTCGGCGGCGCTGGAATATTCCAACTCCGAAGAGATCATCCGTGACGGCTGTGTGTCACGGCGTCTCGGCGAGAAGCTGCGCGACGAGCTCGGCATCCCGATGAAGAAACAATATTCCAACGAAGAACATGTGGTGGCCGACGTGATCCACGCCCAGATGCTGATGCAGGTCGCCGAGATGTATTGCGTCACCGACGAGGCGCGGGCGCAGATCATTTCCGGCTGCAAGAAAAGCTGGGCCATCGACCGGGTGTTCCGCGGCTATCTCGGCGGCGTCGCCGAGAAATACGCCGACTGAGATTACCGCCGATTTCGTCTATTTCCGGGTCAGGACCGATGCGTCCATGAACTCGCCCATGCGGCATGACGCGCCGTGCTTGGCGAGCTCTTCCAGAAACATCTGGTGCACCCTGGGGTCCTGATCCTCATATTCGATCTGGGCGCCGCCATCGTGGACACTGACATCCACCCCCCGCTTGATCGCCCGCTTCTCCTCGGTGAAGGGATAACGCGTGCTGCCCATGGCGGTGGGGACATAGCGCACGGGCTCAGGACCGCCATTGAAATGCTGGTGATACATCTGATCCGGCGGCGCGAAGACCGAGCCATGGCTCCAATCGATGCGGGTGAAATCCTCGTCGCCTTCGTACCAGAACAGCGAGTAGCCATGGCCGGCGATGATGAAGACGTGGAAATCGGGTCCATGGCGGTGGCCCTTCTTGTAGGTGCCGGCCGACATTTCCGAGCAATGGGCGTGGAGATTGCCGTCGGCCAGGCAGAACTGGAGATGGGCCGAACCGGCGCCGCGGCTCGACCATTGGCGCAGCTCGAATGTGGAGACGTCGGCAACGAAATTGGTCTCCCACATGGCACGCCCGGCCGGGCACGGAACGAAATTGCCGCCGCCATCGTAATAGCTGTCATCAATGCCTTCGCGCGCGGCAAAGCGCCAATCGGTGTTGAAGATGAAGTTCTCGTCATGGAGCAGGTTCATCTTGATGGTGAGGTCATTGGTCGACGCAAGCCGCGCCGGCGCCGAGCCCGATCCGTTGAACAGCTGGTAACGCGCATTCAGCGGGATGGCGAACAGGGAGTTGGGGCCCCATTCGAAGCTGTGGCGGCCACCGCCCGGGGTCTCGATCACGGCGCTGCCATGGCCCTCGATGACCAGGAACATCTCTTCGTAAAGATGTTGCTGGGGCGCGCTGTGGCCTCCCGCGCGGATCTCGAACAGGAACACCGAGATGAAGTCGCCCCGGCCCTTCAAATGGACGAAGGCGCCGTTGGTTTCGGTGCGGGCCCACGGCCCGGTCTCGATGGTGTGGAGATCGACGCAGAATTCCTCATGGACCGGAATGCCCTCGCCCTTGACCCAGTCGAGATAGGGCTCGAACAGGAAATTGTCATATTGGGCTTGTTCGCTCATCCCGACCCCTTGCCGCTGGCGGCGGCGTAGGCGCTCTCGTCGAAATAGTCCCCCATCCCTGATTTAACGCCGTTCCGGGCCAACGCGTCTAGGAAGATGCCGTGGATGCGCGGGTCCTGGTCCTGGTAATCGATCTGGCAGCCGCCCTTCTGCACCGAGACATCGACGCCTAGAAACACGTGGCGTTTGTCGGCGGTCAGCGGATAGCGCAGGCTGCCCAAGGCGAAGGGCATGTAGCGCGCGGGCCGGGCCGAGGTGTTGAAATGCTGGTGGAACATCTGGTCGGGCGGCGCGAACACCACGCCCGGGTGCCAATCGATGCGGGTGAAATCCTTATCATTTTCGTACCAGAACAGGGAATGGCCCTCCCCGTTCAGCACCAGCACGTGGAAATCGGGGCCGTGGCGGTGGCCCTTCTTGTAGGTCCCCACCGCCATCTCGGAGGTATGGACATGCATGACCCCGTCGGCGAGGGCGAAACGCATGTTGGAGCTGCGCGCGCCACGCTGTTCCCAGCCTTCGAGCTTGAAGGCGGCGACGTCGGGGACGAAATTGGTCTCCCACATGAAGCGCCCGGGCTGGGTCTCGATCATCTTGCCGTCGCCTTCGAAATAGCCCGGATCGCCCATGCGCCCGGCAAACTCCGCCGGGTTTTCGAAGATGAAATCCTCATCATGGAACAGATTGATCATGATGGTGAGATCATTGCCGGAAATCAGCCGGGCCGTCTCGGCGCCCGAGCCGTTGAAATGCTGGTAGCGCGCGTTCAGCGGCAGGGCGAACAGGCTGTTTGGCCCCCACTCGAAGCTATGGGCCTCGCCATCCACCGTGATGGTGGTGCTGCCATGGCCGGACAGCACATAGATCACCTCTTCGAACAGATGGCGCTGGGGCGCCGACTTGGCCCCGGGCGCCAGATCGATGACGAAGATCGACATGAAATCGCCGCGGCCCTTGAGATGGACAAAGGCGCCGGCGCAATCCATGCGGGCCCAGGGCGCGGTCTCGACCTTGTGGAGATCGACGCCGAAATCCTCGACGATGGGAACGCCCTCGCCCTGGGCCCAAACCAGATAGGGATCGATCAGGAAGCCTTTGCCTTCTAAGGGGCCCTCTTCAACGCCGGGCCCGCCTTCAGCCTCAGCCATCCTTAAGGAACCTCAGCTGGCCGGCCCACTTGCGGCGCACCTCTTCGGCGTAGTCCTTGCTCACCGCGTTGACCTTGGGGAAGTCGTCCTTCCAATGGTAGGGCCTGACCGCATAGACGATCATGCGCGAATTGGTGATGTCCCCGGCGGCGCGCTTGTCCGGCGACAGCACCGGGTCGATATGGCCGGTGTAGCAGCCGTCGATGATATCGGTCTGGGTCTTGGGGTCCCAGCGCGTCGCCATCGCCCACATCACCTCGGCCGGGCTGGTGATGTCGATGTCGTCATCGACCACGATGGTCATGCGCCCCATGTAGGCGCCGGGGCCACAGCCGGCGGCGACCAGGCCCGCCATCTTGGCGTGGCCGGCATGGAGCTGCTTGATCGAGATGACATCGATAAAGCGCGAGCCGCCGCCCTGCATCTTCCACACGCCCCGGACCTCGGGCACGCCGGCGGCCTCGATGGCGTCCCACAGGCCGGCAATGCGGGGGACCTTGATCTGGCGGCCGGGATAGTTGGGCTTCACCGGCGGCTGGCCGATGATGATGGGATCGTCGCGGTGATAGATGGTCTTGACGCGGAGCACCGGCTCGGGCCGGTCGGCGGAGGCGTAATAGCCCGGCCATTCGCCGAACGGGCCTTCGATGCGGGAATCCTCTTCCGGCGGCGGCATATAGCCCTCGAACACCAGCTCGGCCTCGGCGGGAATGGGCAGGCCGGTCTCCTTGCCCAGCACCACCCGGATCGGCCGCCCGATGCGCCCGCCGGCAAGGGCATATTCGTCTACCCCCGCCCGCGCCACCGTCGACGCCGCGACGCCGAGGGTCGGCGCCTGGCCGACGGAAACCGCCATCGGGCAGGCCTCGCCCTTGGCCCAGTATTTGCGCCGGATGACATCGCCATGCTTGCCGGGCTCGATGAAGATGCCGAGGGTCTTGTCATCCTGGATCATCACCCGGTAGGTGCCGATATTGACCCAGTCGCTATCGGGATCCTTGGCGATGACCATGCATTCGGTGCCGATGTAATTGCCGCCGTCGTCGGCGTGCCATTTGGGCGCCGGGAACCGGGTGACATCGATGGCATCGCCCTCGATGACATTGTCCATGATCGGGCCGGTATTGACCTCCTGGGGTGGGATCGGGTCGGACTTTTCCTTGGGCTGGTTGCGGTAGGCCTTGACCGCGTCGAGGGTCAGTTCGCCGACCATGAATTTGGCGTTGCGCACATTCGATAGGATGCGGAAATTCGGATCGAAACCCGGGATGTTGTCGAACACCAGCACCGGCGGATACAGGTGCTCCTGGCTCATCTCGAAGATGGCGCCGATCTCGCCATTGACATCGGCGCCCGAGACGGTGGTGAGCTCGCCATGATGATCGGCCTGGCGCACGAACTCGCGCAGATCGGCCATCGCCTCGGTCTTGTCCCCGTCGGTGGCCGGGATAGGCTTGGTTTCCGGCTTTGTTTTCGGCTTCTTCGTCGCGGCCATGGACGCTCTCCCAGCCCGGTTATTGTTGCCAGGAAGCTACCATCGCGGGCCGGCAAAAGCAAAAGCACCCCGGCTTTCCGCCCCTAGATGGCGTCAAGGGCGGCTTCGACCGTGGGCCATTGGCGGCGGCCCTCGACGGCCATCAGCTCGGTGAAGCTCGGATAGGGGTAGGCGCCGAAGGCGGTCTCAAAGTTCCCCCGCGCCCGGATGCGGGCGAACCAGTCGGTGACGCCGGGACGGGCGCGTTCCCACAAGGGGTGGAGCTGAAGCTCCGCCGCCCGGTTGATGTAGGACGTGAGCGAGACATCGGCCAAGGTATAGTCATCCCCCGCGAGCCAGGGCCGGCCCGCCAGGGCCAATTCCATGTCGTCCAGCAACTTCACGTAAAGCCACACCGAGCGGCGAAACATCGGAGACGCGGTGCCGAGCTCAATCATCTCGCGGCGCCATTCGCGGCGGATCGGGTCGGGGGTGTCGCTGAGCACCTTTTCGATGTCCCCTTCTGGGCGGTCGAGCCACTGAAGACGAAAGGCGATGGCATTGGTCAGCGTCGCGCAGGCCCGGTGGAGACCATCATCGGGCCTGCGCGTCCATGTCCGCATATGGGCCTTTGCCACCGCATCCGAAGGGCGAAGCGGAGGCGTGGGGAACACCTCGTCGAGATACTCGCAGATCACCGCGGATTCGATGACGACCCGTCCGTCGTGAACAAGGGTCGGCACATAGCCATTGGGGTTGAGCTTGAGGTACGCGGGCCGTTGTTGGTCGCGGGCGCGCAGATCGAGA
>CBDUSV010000211.1:0-5425 GCA_965369885.1 uncultured bacterium | reverse complement strand
GCCCCGATCTTCCTGGTCGTGTTCCTTGCCGAAATGGGTGACAAGACCCAACTGGCGACCTTGCTGTTTGCCAGTGACAAAAATCTGAGCCCGATCATGGTGTTTTTCGCCGCATCGGCGGCACTGGTGTTGTCGACGGCGATTGCCGTGCTGGCGGGAGGGCTGGCGTCTCGCTACCTGGAGATGCTGCCGTTGAAGATGATCGCCGGCATCGGGTTTATCGCCATCGGGGGCTGGATGGTGATGGAACATCTTCGCGGCGCATGAGGCCGCGGCGAGCTTGCATCAATCCGCCGACGCGCCGACCCATTTGCCGGTATCCACTTCCCAGCCGCGCTGGGAGAGATCGCAGCTATTGCCCTGGGGATCGCGCATTCGGGCTTCGGATTGGGTCCTGTTGGCCGGACGCCTGGTGATCGTCGCCGCCCCTTCGATGGCGGCGGCAAAGGCCTGGGAGTCCCTGACCAGGAACCCCATATGGGCGATGCCAAAGCGCGCTTCATGGCCCGGATTGTCATTGTAAAATGTCTGGATCGCCACATTGGTGAAGCCATCGCCGACGTGACGGTTGCGGTAGCCGGGCTCCTTGGCGCGATGGGCATGGGCGGCGAACAGCTCACGGAAGCCGAACACCTGCATGTAGAAATCGCGGACCGCGTCCGGGTCAAGGGCGTTGAGGGCGATATGGGCAATTCTTGGATATCCGGTGGCATCCCCGGTGGCGTCCCCGGTGGAATCCCCAGTGGAATCCCCAGTGGAATCCAATGTGAGCCCGAAATTGCGTTGGGAAATCGTCACCGGATTGCATTCCGGGTCATGGATACGGATCTCGCCGCGCGCCAGTTCGCCGCTTTCCTTGACCACGGTGCCGCGGGGATAGCATTCAAGGTAGCGCGCCTCGGTTTCCTGGACACTGTCCACCGCGATGCCGAGGTGATGGAAGCCGGCTTCCATGTGGGGCTCGCCCAGGTCCCCCCGGAGCTGAAATAACGTCAGGTTGAAGCCGCCATCGCTAAGGGTGATGTCGCCGGCCTCGGAGCGGCCGAGTTCCCTCATGCCGCATTCCTGGACATAAAAGCCGGCCAGCGCCGCGGGTTCCTCACTCAGCACCGCGAGATATCGGATTCTGGGTAATGACATCCCCCGTGAAATCCCCTGGGGCATCCCCTGTCAAACGGGCGTGGCCGCGCCGTCAGCGCGGACGCACCGCCAGCAATTGCTGTTCGGGCCCGATGCCCTCACCGGTCTCCATATTGAGCGCCTTCCGCATCGGACCCTCGGTGCGCATGACCTCCAGGCCCTTGTCCCCCCAGCGGTCGCAATAGAGCTCCACCAGGTGGCCGTCCGGGTCTTCCATATAGAGGCTGTTGGTGATTTTGTGCTGGATCGGCTCGGCCTCGATGCCGGCTTCGGTAAGCTCGGTGTAAGCCGCCTGCAAGGCCTCGAAGTCATCGAGCCGCCACGCGAAGTGCACCAGACCGGGCTGGTTGGCATCGGGGCGCGGTCCCGTCGCGCGTTGGACAAGAGCCAGATGGTGGTGATCGTTGCCCAGGCTGAGGAATGCGATTTTGCCCGGCTCGTGCTCGGCAGTGATCTCCATGCCGCCGACCAACATGTAAAAATCTATCGATGCCTTGAGATCGCTGACATTCAAGACGATGTGGCCAAGTTTGTTTGCCTTGATCATTTAAGCTCTCCCCCGGTAAGTGACTGAACGGCGCCCATGGATTGTTCAGCACCTCAAGCGCGGATGGTAGCCTAGGGCCTATACCTGTCTAGCGAAACAACTTCTTTGCCCAACATCAAAGTTGGGCACCGATGAAGTCAGTCCGGTTAATTCGCTTTTCTTTGGCCAAGCCCCGTGCCGCGCGCCAAGGCGCCAGGCCTGGTTCGATGAGCAGGGAACGTGACCGTCACCGTGGTGCCCGCCCCGGACTTACTATCGAGTTTCATGGTGGCGCCATGAAGCTCGGCCAGGGATTTGGTCAATGGCAGCCCCAGCCCGGTACCTTCATACTTGCGGACCAATGTTCCGTCGGCCTGTCCGAAGGGCTCCATAACCTTGGCAATGTCCTTGGCGGAAATGCCAATGCCGGTGTCGGCAACGCGAAGCACACAGGCGCCTTCATCATTGATCCTGGCGTCGATCATGATGGTGCCGTTGGCGGCAGTGAATTTTATGGCATTGGAGAGAAGATTGAGAATAATTTGCTTCACCCGCCGCACATCGGCATGAAGCTTGGGCAGACTGTCATCGACCTCGACCATCAATTCGATGCTGTTCTTATTTGCCCTATCATTCACCAGACGCGCCTCGGAGTGAATCACTTGGGCGAGATCAAAATCTTCTTCTTCAAGTTCGATCTGGCCGACCTCAATTCTGGAGACGTCGAGAATGTCGTTAATCAACTGCAGAAGATGGGAGCCACTATCGCGAATATCCTTGAGGTATTCACTGTATCTCTCACTGCCCAAGGGACCATATACCCCGCTGTCTATCATCTCGGAAAAGCCGATGATGGCATTGAGGGGCGTGCGCAGTTCATGGCTCATATTGGCCAGGAACTCGGACTTGGCACGGTTGGCCGATTCCGCCTCTTCCTTGGCTTGGTTTAAGTTCACTTCCGCCCGTTTGCGCTCAGTGATGTTGATAAAAGTGGATACGAACCTTCCATCCGGCATGGGCCGGCGACGGTAAATGAACACGGTTCCGTCGGATAAGGTGTGTTCTTCTATACGCTCCTCGCGGATTTTGTCCTTGGCGAGGCGCGCCTTGACCGTCTCCTCGACATCCACATCGCCATACTCACCGTTCTCGGCACGGTGGCGGATGATTTCTTCGCGGGTGACCCCGAGACGGATAAGCTCCGGCGAGTGACGGCCGTATTTCAGATAGGCTTGATTAAAAGCCACCAGCCGTTGATCAGCGTCAAAGACGCAGAAACCATGTCCCATGTTTTCGAGGGTGGTTTCCAGAAGAGTCGACTTCTCAGCAAGATCTTCCTCCGCCCGTTTACGTTCGGTGATGTCGGTGAAGGTGGTGACGAAGCCACCTGACGGCATTGGATTGCGATGGATCACAATCACGGTGTTGTTGGGTAAGAATATTTCACGTTCATGTTTCTGTCTCTGGTTCACGCCCTCGACTCGCGCTTGGATTCTTTTCTCCACTTGCTCAGGCGTGAGCCCGTCCTGCTCGGCGTTCAATCGCAGGAGGTCTTCGTATTTCATGCCAACGCGGATCTGATCCGGTGGATAGTTGCGTAGCTCGACCAGCCGGTCGTTGAAGGCGACCAGATGCATCTCGGCATCATAGACAGCGAAGCCCTGGGACATGTTGGAGAAGGTGGCCTCGAGCAGCGCCGAATTCTCGGCAAGTTCCTGTTCGGCCTGCTTGCGCTCGGTGATGTCCTGCATGGTGCCATGGACGTATAAAGCCTTGCCATTGTGGTCGAAGACCCATTCACCCTCCGAGTGAATCTGCCGAACCGTTCCGTCGGGCCGGATGATGCGATACTCGATTGAACTGGCGGTTTTATCTCTCTGGGACCGGTCAATGGCTTGCCGAAAAGCCTCATGGTCATCAGGATGGAGCCGATCGAACAGGGTTTCGGCATTGGGCTCGAATGCCCGTGGCTCGAAACCGAATATTTTAAAGGTCTCGTCAGACCACCAATGTTTCCCGGTCGACAAATCCCGTTTCCAGTTTCCCAAATGCGCGATCCTTTGCGCGTCCGAAAGCCGGTCAACTGTGGTCTCGAGGCGTTCGACCAATGGTTTTCCGATCCGATGAAAAATTATCATCCCGAAAAACAGCATCAGTATGACGCCGCCGACACTGAAACCACCGGCTTTGAGGAAGGGCAAGCGGAGTTCCGCGATATCGATCTTGGCGACGATGCCATAATTCTTGAGTGCCAACGGTTCATAGGCCGCGAGCACCATAACGTCACCATAATCACGGCCAATTATGGTTCCGGATTGGCCTTTAAGCGCCCGGCGCATGGGTTCCGCCAAGTTGGAAGAGAAAGGAACCGCCTGTCTGACACCGCGGTCAGGAAACCGCGGCGGCAACATGAACCTGATGTTGTCACTGTCAAGATGGCCCAAAACGAATTCGCCGGTGGCCCCGAAACCGGGCTGATTCTCATGGGCATGAAGAATTTGTGAAAGTGTATTGGTTTCCGCTTCACCTTGAACGGCGTTTTCTTCTTTATTTTCGTGTCTGGCAACCGAATTGATCAACCGGGCTTGGCTTTGTGCCAATTCAGCCAACCGTATCCGTTCTTGCTTGAAGGCCGCCTGGTAAAAGACCCATACCGCGAACAGGGTCCCTGTCAGGGCCACACCGGCCATAACCAGTAGAAGAACCGCCAGGCGTTTGCGTTCACTCACGATGTACTCTCCGCCAAGGCATATGGGCCGAATCAAGACTGCCCATATCCTCTAGGCGACGCTTCGATAGCCAATCGATCAAAGGTTTGAATGGTTGAGAATCTTGGCGTCGGCCTCCCTCAGAAATCTCAGCATTAATGATTATGACCACATAGTTAACGATGGGTTAATAACAGCCAATTGCAGGGGATGGACGAGCCTGGGCACAGGGCACCCCAAGGGCTATTCCAGCGGGCCTCAAATCACCGCGAAACGGTCTGATGTGGCGCGGATTCGCGCTTAGGCGTGTTGGGGCTGTTTGCCGGCTTGCTTGCCGCGAAACTCGGGCAGGGTCATTGCTCCGGCATAGATCTCGAAACAGACCCCGTTGGGATCGGTGAAGAAGATGGCGTAACTTCCGCTTCCGGTTTCCATTCCACCGCCCTCGGGCCCATGAACATGCGGTCCATCGATCTCGATGCCGCGGGCCTTCAGCTTCTTCTTCCAGCCATCGACCTCTTGGCGGCTTTGCGCCGGCAGGGCGATGTGGTGGAGACCTGTTTTATCGTTTCTGGAATTTCCGCTCGCCAAAGCCTCGCCGTCCTCGAACAGGGCAAGGCTGTGGTGGCGTTCACCATCCATGCTGATGAAGGCAACGCGTCCACGCTGCATTCTGTCGATGCTGGTCACCTCGCAGCCTATGAGTTCGAGAAATTCAATCTCTTCCTCGAGATTGCGCACATGAAGCCCCACATGTCCGATGGTCAATCGTTTCATCCACCCATCCTTCCGGATTTCATCAATCGATAAGTCTAGACCCGTTGTTCCGATTTTCAAACACGGCACCTCCGGCTTTCGGCCCGGTGACGACATGAGATTGCGGGAAACGCGCGAACGGTGAGCCCCGCCGGCACAATGCCGGCCGCTACATCACCATACCGCTATAAGGTAGCAATCGGGGACGCCGCAGGATTTACAAACGAACAAAGGGGCAACAACACAAGCGGCAAACAGGAAGACAGCAAAGCCGCAGAGAAATATAAAGATTTTG
>CBDUSV010000210.1:0-5431 GCA_965369885.1 uncultured bacterium | reverse complement strand
AAGCCCTGCTTGCGGTCATAGGGCCAGGGCTCGGTGGCATCGGCGGGCGGCAGCATGTCGGCGGTGTACATGGCGACCCGGTGGTTTGGCCGTGGCGGCTTGCCGGGCTGGATGTCGCGGGTGTTGGTGTGTTCGGCGATGACGACCTTGCCGTCCTTGTTGGCATGATCGAACCACCATTTCTTGACCGGATTGCGGTTGCCGAAGCCCAGCCAGTCATCGAGCCGGATCAGCAAGCGCCGCGACCACTTCAGATGGATCGCCGCCCACCGCGCCAGACGATGGAGAGGAAAGTCGACCTTGTTCCAGGGACACACCTTGACGCAGCGGCCGCAACTGGCGCCGCGTTGATTGGAAACCCGGTAGCTGGTGCAGTTCTGCACATCGGGCTTCCAAGTCTCGTAGCCGTTATACATCACCTTGGGTCCGAACGGGATCGCCGAGACCGGACATTCGCGGGCGCACTTCTTGCATTTGCCGCAGAAGTCCTGCAACCCGAAATCGATCGGCTTGTCGATGGCGAGCGGCAAGTCGGTGGTCACCACCGCGGACTTGAAGCGCGGCCCCAGGAACGGGTTGATGATGACCTCGCCGATGCGGCTGAGCTCGCCGAGCCCGGCCAACAGGATCAGCGGGACGTGCTGAACGTCGCTCTCGACCGCCGAATGGCAGCGCGCCGAATAGCCCAGCTTGCGGATATACATGGCGATGCCATCGCCGATCTCGGCGCCGCGCATATAGGCGCGGGCGCTCTGGGCGCCGCTGATCCAGTCATCGCCGCTGGCGGCATCCATGGTGCCGTAGCCCTGATCGGTCAGCACCACGATGGCGTATTTGTGGTAGGGCTGCACCGTGCTGCCATCGGAAAGATGTGAATACCAGGCATAGGGCTTGGCTTCGCAAATGCCCACCGCATCGGCGTTGAGGAAATAGGCGAAGGACTTGATGTTGTTGGCCACGGCGGCGGGATCATTGGGCAGGGGCGCGCGCTGATCCGCCACCGGGCCCTCATGCTGCGCCACCATGGTGCGCAACAGCTCGCCCATGGCATCATACATCGGAGGCTTTAGGCCCGCCGCCCGCGACCCGCCGGAGCGCTGGCGCAAGCGTTGCTGCTGGGCGCCGAAATCACCGAGGCGCGCCCGCTCAAAGCCGTCGGCGCGGCGTGGCACCCGCTTGACCTCGTCCTCGATGATCAGGGTCGTCGGCGTCTCGACCCGGGTGATCTTCTCCATCGGGTGGGGGCCCAGATGCATCGGGCGGTTGCGGCGTGCCAACAGATTCATGATTCAATCCCGCATGTCTTCAGAGCAACCCGGCCGGCGTGAGCAGGCTTTCAGGACTTGCCCAGGCCCTTTTCGCGCTCGACCTGTTCGCTGTCGGAATGGGCTGTGCCGGTTTCCTGGTCGAACCACACCCCTTCGCCGCCGTCGTCCTGCTTGGGCGGCGTCAAGGCGATGCGCTGGAACTTGTCTATGCCCTTGGGGAAGCCCGCGATCTGCAACAGATGGGCCTCTTCGTCGCCGACACTTTCGAACCAGTAGCGCGCGTTTTCCGGCAGCAGAACGCCTTCCATCTCGCCATAGTCGCCGAGCAGCTTGTCGCCCGCGCCGTAGAACCGCACCCGTCCCTTCAGCACCATGTAGATCAGGTCCATGTTGGGGTGATAGTGCAGGTTGTTCTCGCCGCCCTGGCTCAGGACCTGGACCGAGGCGCGGCAGCTGTTGGTGCCGGCAAGGCGGACATGGATTTTCTTCTTCTTCGATTGGAAGTCGATGTCGGGCCGGGTGAATTTGAAACTGTGGACCGCCGCCTCGGCCTTCTCAAAGAAGGCCTCCTTCTTGGCCGCGCCCTTGAGACCGGATGGGGCGCCGTCCGTATCCGTGCTTGAAGCCATATTGTCCTCCCTTGATTTGGCCCTTTATGTGACCTGGGATCTGACCTGGTTGCCAGGAATTCTTGATGGCCCATGGTAGCGCCCAAGCCAACCCACGGCCAAAGGCTAATTTTGTAACTTTGGGGGTTTTGGGAGTGGCGGCGCCCTGTGCTAGAACAGGGTCCGAACCAGGTTTCGGAGAGTAACATTGCCGCCAGATACCCCGCCAAAAAAGCCGGCCGCCACCGGGCCCAAGAGGCCCACGGAGCAAGGGAAACCCGCCGCCGCGGCGAAACCGGCAACACCAAAGCCGCAAGCAACCCCACCATCAAAGCCGGCCGCCACTCAGGAGCGGCTGATGGCGATCTGGCTGTTGGCATGCTGCATCATGATCTTCGCCATGATTGTCATAGGCGGGGTGACGCGGTTGAGCCAGGCCGGGCTATCCATGGTTCAATGGAAGCCTTTGGTCGGCATCATTCCGCCCCTCAGCCAGGCCGAATGGCAGGAGCTGTTCCGCCAATACCAGAAATTTCCCGAATTCCAATTGCTCAATTTCGGCATGGTCATCGATGAATTCAAGACCATCTTCTGGATCGAATATTTTCACCGGCTGGTTGGGCGCCTGATCGGCATCGTCTTCCTGGTGCCCTTCCTTTATTTCCTGATCAAGGGCTGGGTGAAACGCCCGCTCAGCATCCATTTCGCCGTGATCTTCATCCTTGGCGGCCTCCAGGGCGTGTTGGGCTGGTACATGGTGAAAAGCGGCCTCAACCAGGAACCCATGGTCAGCCCCTACCGGCTTGCCGCCCACCTTCTCGGCGCCTTCGCCGTCTATGCCTACGCGTTCTGGCTCGCCCTTGGCCTGTTGATGCCCAAGCCCGACGCGGCGATGGACAGAACGGTGGCGCGGATCCGGCGTCTCAACTGGTTGGTGGTGGCGATGGTGGTGGTGACCATATCCACCGGCGCCTTCGTCGCCGGCTGGCATGCCGGTCTGACCTATAACACCTTCCCCCTGATGGATGGCCATTTGATCCCCGAAGGCTTGCTCGCCGACGAACCTATCTGGCTCAATTTCTTCGAGAACATCACCACCGTGCAATTCGACCATCGCTGGATCGCCATCGCGACGGCGGCCCTGATCCTTTATCTGTGGTGGCGGGCCAGAACGGTGGTGCTCACGGATCATGCCCGGCTGCTCTCACACGGTTTGGCGGCGATGGCGCTGATCCAGCCGGCGCTGGGCATCGCCACCCTGGTCCTGGTGGTGCCGATACCGTTGGCCGCCACCCATCAGGCCGGCGCGCTGGTGCTGTTCACCTTTGCCCTCGCCCTCGCCCACGCCTTGCGGCCGAGATACTAGGCCATGTACCCGGTCCCACCGCTTGACCCGGATAAAACCCCGGGATAGGCTCCACACAGTAAATAAATAACGCCTTATCAGGGGGATAGACCCATATGCCGCTTAGCTTGACGGTCGCGCTTTCACGCTACGACCGGACCCTGGCCGTGATGGACGGCCGCGTTGCCATCGAAGGCTGCGACCCCAACTTCATCGATCTCGAGCCCGAGGAGATGTTCCACCGGGCCTTGCACCATGAAGAGTTCGATGCCGCCGAGCTTTCCTTTTCCAACTACATTTCCCTGATCGCCGAAGGCAAGTCCCCCTATATCGGTATCCCGGCCTTTACCGGGCGCAAGTTCCGCCATTCGGGAATCTTCATCAACACCCGCTCCGGCATCGAAAAACCCGAGGATTTCAAAGGCAAGATCGTCGGCGCGCCGGAATATCAGGTGACGGCGGTGACCTGGATCCGCGGCACCTTGGAGGACGATTACGGCGTCAAGCCATCGGACATCCGCTGGCGCTGGGGCGGGCTCCAGCAGGCCGGCCGCAAACAGAAGGTTTCCTTCACCCCACCCAAGGACGTCGAGATCGAGGGCATCGGAGAGGGCCAGACCCTGCAGCAGATGCTGGCCGATGGCGAGATCGACGCGCTCATCGCACCCCGGGCGCCGAGCTGCTTCGAGGAGGGCCACCCGGACGTGGCGCGCCTGTTCCCCAATTACATCGAGGTCGAAAAGGACTATTTCCGGCGCACCGGTCACTTCCCGATCATGCATCTGGTCGCCATCCACAGGAAAATCGTCGAGGCCAATCCGTGGCTGCCGGTTTCCATGTTCAAGGCCCTGGAACAGGCCAAATCCCTGGCCTATGAGGACTGCGCCTACAACAACAATCCCCGCATCACCAATCCGTGGATAGAATCCTACACCTCGGAGATCCGCCAACTCATGGGCGAGGATTATTGGCCCTATGGCTTCGAAGAAAACCGCAAGACGATCGAGGCCTTCTTGCGCTATCATCACCAGCATGGCCTGTCGTCCAGGCAGTTGAAAGCCGAGGAAATCTTCGCTGCGTCCACCTTGGAACGCAGCCGAATATGAGGACAGATAACACCAAAGGTAAAATCAGCGTGATACGGGCGCTAAGGTTTTTATCAATCGTCTCAATCCGGGAGGATCCCATGCGTAAACTTTTGATCGGCATCATCGGTGCAACCTTCATCATTGCCGCACCGGCCCATGCCCAGAAATACAATCTCACCCTGGCCGGTGCCAGCCCCGGTGGCCTGTGGTCGCTGATCGGCGCCGGCATGGACAAGGTGTTCGCCAAGGCCTATCCGGGGTCGACCATCACCTACCAGACCGGCTCGGGCGGCCTTGCCAACGCCAAGCTGGTTCAGGACGGCAAGGTCCCCATGGGCATCACGGTGGACACCGAACTGTCGGCCGCGGTCAACGGCTCCGGTCCCTTCAGGGGCAAGAAGCAGAAGGACCTGCGCGTGCTGTTCCGGGTCTACAGCCCGGTCGCCCGCTTCCAGATGACGCATTTCCTGGTCAATGGCGACGTCGCCAAGAAGCACGGCATCGCGACCATGGCGGACCTCAAGAAGCAGGCCCGTAATGTGCGCGTCGCGGTCAACCGCCGCGGCAACATGGACAGCGACATGGCGCTGGCAATGATGCGTGGACACGGCATCAACCCCAAGCGCTTCAAGCGGCTGGTCCATGCGGCATCGAAGGAAATGACATCTTTGATGCTGGACCGCCGCATCGACGTCATGGCCTACGGCATCTCCTACCGGCACCGCACCGTCCGCCAGATCATGAAGGGGTTCAACAACAACCTGGTCCTGTTGGATGTCGGACCCGAGGTTTCCGCCGACGTGGCGACACGCATGGGCGGCCAGCCCTGCATCGTCAAGAAGAAGGAATACCCCTTCCTCACCGGCGATGTGCGCACAGTGTGCTTCGGCGCGGTGATCGTCGCCAACAAGAGCATGAAGAACAAGACCGCCTATGACCTGACGCGGGCGATGCTCAAGCATGTCGATGTCTTCAAGACCGCCCATCGTGCCTTGAAGAAGGCGACGACGCCGCAATCCCTGGCCGAGGGGTCGGTGGCGCCGCACCATCCTGGCGCCGCCAAGGCGTTCAAGGAAGCCGGCCTGATGTTGCCCGATTACAGGCTTTCACCATCGGTGACGG
>CBDUSV010000209.1:0-5453 GCA_965369885.1 uncultured bacterium | reverse complement strand
GTGGAAGCCAAGATGCTGTGCCGCGAGATCGAGGACTGCAACCTCACCTGGTTCGAGGAACCGCTGAACCAAAACGACGCCAGGGCGCTCGCCGATCTTCGCCACGCTACCTTGATCCCCCTGGCGGCGGGGCAGATGGAAGGCCACCGCTGGCGCCTGCGCGAGCTGGTGGACCGCCAAGCCGTCGATATCCTGCAGCCCAATGTGTGTTATTGCGGCGGCTTCACCGAGGCCCGCAAGGCCGCCCACCTGGCCCAGGCCTTCAACCTGCCGATCGCCAATGGCGGTGGCTGGCCCCTGTTCAACATGCACCTGATGGCGGGCATGTCCAATGGCTGGCTGGTGGAATGGCATCTCGGCATGGTTTCGGTGGGCGAGACCATCTTCTTAGACCCGCCACGCCCCGAAGCCGGAATCATCAAGATCCCCGATGCCCCCGGCCTCGGCCTCACCATCGACGAAGACGCCCTCAAGGACACCTTGATTAAAGAGTAGGGATCAAGGACTAAGACGGACCGTCAATACGATCTGATCAGTAAGACCGGGGCAGGCCGAGCACGTGCTCGGCGAGATAGGCCAGGATCAGATTGGTCGAGACCGGCGCGGTGCGGTAAAGCCGGGTCTCGCGGAATTTGCGCTCGACATCGAATTCCTCGGCGAAACCGTAGCCGCCGAAGGTCTGCATACACATGTCCGCCGCGTCCCACGACGCTTCCGAGGCCAGAAGCTTGGCCATGTTGGCCTCGGCGCCACAGGCCTCACTGCCGTCGAACATATCAGCGGCGCGCGCCACCATCAGGTTCGCCGCCTCGGTCCGGGCATGGGCGCGGGCGATGGGGAACTGCACGCCTTGGTTTTTGCCGATGGGGCGGTCGAATACCACGCGCTCATTGGCGTAAGCGGTGGCCTTGGCGATGAACCAGCGGGCATCGCCGATGCATTCGGCACCGATCAGGATGCGCTCGGCGTTCATGCCGTCGAGGATATAGCGGAAACCCTCGCCCTCATTGCCGATCAGGCTCGAGGCCGGCACCCGCAATTGGTCGAAGAACAGCTCGGTGGTGGCGTGGTTGATCATGGTGCGCACCGGCGTGATGGTAAGGCCGGATTTCATCGCCGGGGCCATGTCGACCAGGAACACCGAAAGCCCGTCGCCGCGCCGCTTGACCTGGTCTTCCGGCGTGGTGCGGGCGAGCAACACCATCAGATCCGAATGCTCGGCGCGGGACGTCCATACCTTGGCGCCGTCGATGACATATTCATCGCCATCGCGCACGGCGCGGGTCTTTAGCCCCAAGGTGTCGCTGCCGGCCGAGGGCTCGGTGACGGCGAAGGCCTGGAGGCGCAGATCACCGGCGGCGATGGCGGGGAGGTAGCGGTCCTTCTGGGCGTCCGAGCCGTGGCGCAACACCGTGCCCATTGTGTACATCTGGGCATGGCACGCCGCCCCGTTGCAGCCGGATTTGTGGATTTCCTCTAAGATCGCCGCCGCCGCGGCAATGCCGAGGCCGCTGCCGCCATAGCTTTCCGGGATCAGGGCGGCGAGATAGCCGGCTTCGGTCAGCGCGGCAACAAACTCCTCGGGATAGCTCCGCGCCCGGTCGTGACCGCGCCAATATTCGCCGGGAAAGCCCGCGCACAGATCACGAACGCCTTTGCGGATATCATCGAAGCCTTCCATACCCCAGCCCTATGCCGCCGCCAGTGATGCGGCGCGCTCGGCCACCGCGCGGCCCATCTCCCCCGTCGAGGCGGTGCCGCCGAGATCGGGCGTCAGGGTCTTGGCGTCGGAGATGATGTCCTTGATGGCGCCGTCCATCGCCGCCGCCGCCTTGATCAGGGCGCCGTCGCCCCGCCCGCGCCCGAGCCAGTCCACCAGCATGGCGACCGACATGATCAAGGCATAGGGATTGGCGACGCCTTTGCCGGCGATGTCCGGGGCCGAGCCGTGGGCGGCCTGGGCCATGGCATATTTCGGTCCCATCTGTAGCGCCGGCGCCAGGCCGAGGCCGCCGACCAGGCCCGCCGCCAGGTCCGACATGATGTCGCCGAACAAATTGGTGATCACCACCACGTCGAATTGCTTGGGATCCATGACGAGTTTAAGGGCGAAGGTGTCGACCATGACCTCGTCGAAGGTGATGTCGGGGAACTCGCCCGCCACCTTGCGGCATTCTTCGGCGAACAGCCCGCAGCCCAGCCTGAACACCGTGTCCTTGTGCACCGCGGTGACATGGCGGCCCCGCGCCATGGCGTATTCGCAGGCGATGCGCGCCAGGCGCGCCGAGGCCTGGCGGGTGATGACCCGGACCGAAAGCGCCATGTCGTCGGACGGCATGAACTCGCCCACGCCCGCCACCATGTTGCGGTCGGGCTGGAAGCCCTCATTGTTCTCGCGCACGATCAACACATCGACCCGGTCATGGAGCGACGGGATGTTGGCAAAGCTCAGCGCCGGGCGGATGTTGGCGTAAAGATCGAAATGCTTGCGGATGATGGGGTGGGGGTTGAAAGCGCCCTCACCCAGATCACGATAGGCCTGATGGCCGATGGGGCCCAGCACCCAACCGTCGAGGGCAGCCAGGCGGTCGAGGGTGTCGGCGGGCATGGTGGTGCCGGTGGCGTCAAAGGCGGCGCGCCCGATGGGGATGTCGATCCATTGGACGGCGGCGCCGGCACCATCGAGCGCGGCGGAGGCGACGGCGATGGCCTCGGGCACCACTTCCGGCCCGATATCATCGCCCAGCAATATGCCCAGTTGGGTGCTCATATGCTCAGCCCTCCCCTCCAAAGAATCCGGCCATGGCGCCCATGCAGAGCTCGGGATGCTCTTCCGCCGGATAGTGACCCGAAGGCAGGGGCATGGCGACGGCATTGTCGCTCCAATCGCGCCACGCCTCCATGGGCTGGAAATGGCGCCCGACATGGCTGTTCTCACCCCACAGTACCAACAGTGGGCATTGGATCTTGTTGCCGGCGGCAAGATCGGCGGCATCGAGGGGGAAATCCACCGCGATGGTCGCGCGGTAGTCCTCGCACACCGCGTGGATGGTCTCGGGCGTACAGCAGCGGATATATTCGGCCATGGCGTCGGGGGTGAAGGGGCCAAGCCCGACGCCTTTCTTGTCGAGTTTCTTTTTCATGTAATAGACCGGGTCGGCACCCAACAGCTTTTCGGGGAAATCATAGGGTTGGGCCATGAAGAACCAGTGATAGGACTCGACGGCCCAACCCAAGGGGACGGCTGACAGAATATGATGGGTCGGCACGATATCGAGCACGGCGAGCTTCAAGACCTTGGCGGGATGATCGAGAGCCATGCGGTGGCCGACCCGGGCGCCACGGTCGTGGCCGGCGACGAAGAACTGCTCATGGCCGAAATGGGCCATGATTTCGACCTGATCGTCGGCCATGGCGCGGAACGAATAGGCGTCGTGGCCGGGGCCGCCATCGGGCTTTGATGAGTCGCCATAACCGCGAAGATCGGTGGCGACGACGTGAAATTGGCGGGCAAGTTCGGGCGCGACCTTGTGCCACATGACATGGGTCAAGGGGTTGCCGTGGAGAAGCAAAAGCGGCGGACCCTTGCCGCCATGGACCAGATTGATGACGGCGCCGCTGGTCTCGATTTGGCTGCGGGTGAATCCCTCGAACATGGTGCCTGCGGGCGGTTTTTCCTGGGTTCGCTCAGCCCTTATATAGTCCCAATCGCTTAGCCGCGCTATTCGCTTGAGCATCTGATTGCTTGAGTCCCGGGCCAGCGGCGAATTTTGCTGCCGATGGGTGGGCGAGCCGTTAATGTCCGACGGCGCAGTCATCGGCTTCACCATTCCAACCCCGCCATCCCCCCAACCAGGAGACGCGCGTGCCCGCCACACAAAGGCAACGACGGTGATCGAATTCCTGTTTCCCCAGGGCATCGACCCCTTTCCCGGGCTCGGCGCCGCCGTCATCGCCGTGGTGGTGGTGATCTATCTCATGGCCTTCATACTGCGCGGCGCCATCGGCTTTGGTTCGGTCACGCCGACCGTGCTGCTGACGTCGTGGGTGTTGGAGCCCCATCATGCGGTGCTGCTGGCGCTCGCCACCACGGTCGCGGCCCAGGGCCAGCTTCTGCCCGAGGGCTTCCGCAATGGTGATTGGCGCATCACCCGGCCGATCCTGGCCGCCATCTCCATCTCCATCGTCGCCGGAATCTTCATGTTCATGCGGCTCGATGCCAACTGGCTCACCCTGATCATCGGCGTGGTGATGTGCTGGACCGTGTTCATGGAATACCGCAAATTGCTCGACCGCCTGGGCAAGTACATCGACATGCGCGCGCCGCGCACCGCCTTCGCCCTGGCCAGCATCTCGGGCCTGATCGCCGGCACCGTCGGCGCCGGGGGCATGTTGTTCCTCGCGGTCTATCTCAAGCTCGCCAGCGAGACCGCTCAGAAGCTCCGGGCCACGGCGCTGTTGGTCAGTGGGTTGTTCATGATCTGGCGTTTCATCGTCGCCTTGGCCGCCGGGCTGATTTCCTCCAATCTGATGCTGGAGACCATATTGCTGCTGCCGGTGATCTATCTCGGCGGCTGGATCGGCATCAAGTATTTTAAGAGCCTCACCGACGAAAGGTTCTTCCGCCTGTTCCAGGTCGTCTTGATGGTGTTGGCGGTGGGGCTGGTGGCGAAAGGATTGACACAAATCCTGTGACCGGGCCTTGATCGGGCTATAATGGGCCCAGTGCCGCCAGACGGAGACCCGGCTTGATCGAGCTTTACCACAACGACATGTCGACCTGTTCCGCCAAGGTGCGCTTTGCCCTGGCGGAAAAGGGGCTCGACTGGGATGGGCATCATCTCGACCTCCGCGCCGGCGATCACCAACTGCCCAGCTACGTCAAGCTAAACCCCAATGCGGTGGTGCCGACACTGGTCCATGATGGCCGCGTCGTTATCGAATCGACGGTGATCAACGAATATCTCGACGACGCCTTCCCAGGCCAGCCACTGAAGCCCAAAGACAGCCAGGGCCAGGCGCGGATGCGGCTTTGGACCAAACAACTGGACGAGGGCGTCCACGCCGCCACCAGCGTGATCTCCACCGGCATCGCCTTCCGTTACCAGAAGCTCGACAAAGGACCGGAGGCGGTCGAGAGCCTGCTCGCCAACATGACCGATGTGGCCAAGCGCGAGCGCAGCCGCGACACTATCACCAACGGCGTCGATTCACGGTTCGTCCAGGGTGCGATCCAGCGTTTCGACAAGCTTCTGGGGGATATGGAGGCGGCGCTGGGCGGGGGCGGGCCGTGGCTCATCGGGGCGGATTTCTCCCTGGCCGAGACCAATTATGCCCCCTATATGGCGCGGCTCGAACATCTCCAGCTGTCATTCCTGTGGGACAGCCGCCGCCGGGTGGCGGATTGGTACGCCCGCCTCCAGGACCGGGACTGCTACCAGAACGGCGTGGTA
>CBDUSV010000208.1:0-5484 GCA_965369885.1 uncultured bacterium | reverse complement strand
GACGGCAACGTCGCCGAGTTCTCCACCGCCAATCTGTTCATGGTCAAGGACGGCGCCGTCCTGACCCCGGTTCCCAACGACACCTTCCTCAACGGCATCACCCGGCAGCGCGTCATCGCCCTTTTGGCCGGGGCTGGCGTCGAAGTGGTGGAACGGTCCATCACCTACGCGGAATTGGCCGATGCCGATGAAATCTTCGCCACCGGCAATTACGCCAAGGTGACGCCGTTGATCCGCCTGGACGGCCGCGAATTCCAGCCCGGGCCGGTCTACACCAGGGCGCGGGCGCTGTATTTCGAATTCGCCAAGGGCTGCACGCGCAGCTAGGCCGCCAGGTCCTCGCCGGCGATGGCGCGGCGGATCAGATCGATGGTCTCGGCCAGACCATAAAGGGCAAAGAAGGACCCGATCCGGGGGCCCTGGGACTGGCCCAACAGAATCTCATAGAGCGCCTTGAACCAGGCGCGAAGATCGGCGAAGGGGTGGCGCTTGCCGATCTCATAGACCTGGTTCTGGATGTCCTCCGCGGCGGCGTCGGCGGGCAGGGCATCGAGGGCCTGGACCAGGTCTTCCAGGGCACGGCGTTCGGTGTCGTCGGCCGGGCGGTAATGCTTATTGGGGCGGACGAAATCGCGGTAGTAATTGATCGCGTAGCCCACCAGGCGGTCGAGGCCCGGCGCGCTTTCCGGGCTGGCCTCCGGCGCATAGCGCGAGATGAACCCCCACAGCACCGCCTTGTCCTCACTGTTACACACGCTCGCCAGGTTGAGCAGGATGGCGAAGCTGAGATGCACCGCCTCGGTGGGCGGTGGGCCCTGGTGGATGTGCCAGGCCGGGTTGGCGAGCTGCACGGCGGGCTCCTGGCCGGCGTATTTGGCGGCGTGGTCGAGATAATCGTCCACATTGCGCGGGATGACGTCGAAAAACAGCCGCTTGGCCTTGCGCGGCGATTGGAACATATAAAGCGAAAGGGATTCCGGCGGCGCATAACGAAGCCATTCCTCGACCGCGAGGCCGTTGCCCCGGGATTTGGAAATCTTCTCGCCGGCCTCGTCGAGGAACAACTCATAGGTGAAGCCTTCGGGCGGGCGCCCTTCGAGGATGCGGCAGATCCGGCTCGACAGTTTCACCGAATCGATCAGATCCTTGCCCGACATTTCGTAATCCACCTCGAGCGCGACCCAGCGCATGGCCCAGTCCGCCTTCCATTGCAGCTTGCACGCACCACCGGTGATCGGCGTCTCCCGCCTGGTGCCGTCCTCGGTCTCATAGGTGATGGTGCCGGCCTCCACATCGCGGGCCACCACCGGCGCCTCCAGGACCCGGTTGGTGTCGGGACAGACCGGCAGGAACGGGCTGTAGGTGGCGCGGCGCTCGGGCCCCAGCGTCGGCAGGATCACCTCCATGACCTTGTCGTAATGGGCCAACACCTTCCCCAAGGTCTCGTCGAAGCGGCCCGAGCGGTAGCATTCGGTGGAGCTCAGGAACTCGTAATCGAAGCCGAACTCGTCAAGGAACGCCTGCAGGCGCGCATTGTTGTGGTGGCCGAAGCTTTCATGGGTGCCGAAGGGATCGGGCACCGAGGTCAAGGGCTGGCCGAGATGGGCCGTCATCATCTCCTGGTTGGGGACGTTCTCGGGCACCCGGCGCAGTCCGTCCATGTCGTCGGAAAATGCGATCAGCCGTGTCGGCACGTCGGAGATGGTGGCGAAGGCATGGCGCACCATGGTGGTGCGGGCGACCTCGCCGAAAGTGCCGATATGGGGAAGACCTGACGGGCCGTAGCCGGTTTCGAACAGCACATGGCCCTTGGCGGGAGGCTTGCCGCCAAGCCGGTCCACCACCTTGGAGGCCTCCTGGAAAGGCCAAGCCTTGCACGCCGCCGCCAGTTCTTTCTGGTCCGTCATGATGACAGTGAGTACCCGCCAGGAGCACGGGCGTCAACCGGCGAGCGGCTGCCATGGCCGCCACCGGCGCCAGGCTCTATACTTCCGCCATGAGCGAACCCGCGACCGACACCGCGCCCGATTTCACCACCCAACTGCGCGCGCTTAGCGCCCTTGTCGCCGGGCCCAAGGGGGCGACGGTGATGGAGCCGGACGGCACGATCCGGGAGCTTTCCCACGCCGGCGCGGTGGCTTTGGTCAAAACCACCGCGCCGCTGGTCTGTCATCTGCCGGCGACGGCTCAGCGCATGGGCGCGGACCCATTCAAGGCCCATGACATCTTGGAGCTTGCCGCCTTCACCCGGCCGGCGACGCCTTTGCTGCCGACGCCGGGGGGCTTGGCCCAGGCCCTGGGCCTTCCCCGCCCCCATGATCACGCCGCCGAGGCCGGCCTTCTGGTTGAGGCGGCGGCCCTGTTGCTCGATGAGCTGACCGCATTGGACCCGGACGACAAGTCCGAGGCCGTCCCCTTGGCCCGGGTCATGGCCCAAGGCGGATGGATTTGGGGGCGGATGGTGCTGGCCGCGCTTGGTAATGGAGATAGGGGCAACGGGGATGGCGCCAGGGCCACCCATCCCCTGCGGGCGCTATCGGTGTGGGAGCGCCTGGGTGAGTGGTCGGACCAGGCGCCGGAACCGCCACCTGCGAGCCATGGGGTTGCGCCCGCCGAAGCCCGCGAACGCCTGGCGCGCCTGCTCGGCGATGGCGCCGAGGCCCGGCCGCAACAGGCCGACTATGCCTCGGCGGCGACGGCGGCCTTCGCGCCGATGGAAAAGGAAGGCGAGCCCCACATGGTGCTGGCCGAGGCCGGCACCGGCGTCGGCAAGACGCTGGGCTATATCGCGCCGGCGAGCCTGTGGGCCGAGAAGAACCAGGGCGCGGTGTGGATCAGCACCTTCACCCGCAACCTCCAGCGCCAGATCGACGGCGAGCTCGACCGGCTGTTTCCCGATGCGGTGGAAAAGGCTTTGAAGGTGGTGGTGCGCAAGGGCCGGGAGAATTATCTCTGCCTTCTCAACATGGAAGAGGCGGTCAACCGGCTGGAGGCCAGCGGCGACGATGCGGTGGCGCTCGGGCTGATGGCGCGTTGGGCACGTCACAGCCGCGACGGCGACATGGTCGGCGGCGACTTCCCGGCCTGGCTCGGCCATCTGTTCGGCTTCGCGCGCACCTTAGGCCTCGCCGACCGCCGCGGCGAATGCATCTATTCGGCCTGCACGCACTATCGCAAATGCTTCGTCGAGCGCACCATCCGCAGCGCTAGGCGCGCCCGCATCGTCGTCGCCAACCACGCCCTGGTGATGGCCCAGGCCGCCCTTGGTGGCTTGGACGACGCCACCCTGCCGACGCGGTATGTGTTCGACGAGGGCCATCATCTGTTCAATGCCGCCGATGGTGCGTTCTCGGCCCACCTTTCAGGCCGCGACACCTCGGAGCTGCGGCGCTGGCTGCTCGGCGCCGAGGCGACCCGGCGCCGGCCTGGCCGGGCCCGGGGGCTTCTACGCCGCATCGGCGATATGGCGGCGCGCAGGCCCCAAGCCGAGGCCGCGTTGGCCGAGGTGCTGGAGGCGGCCCGCGCCCTTCCCGGCGAAGGCTGGCTGCAACGCCTGACCACCGAGGCGCCCACGGGCCCGGCCGAGAAATTCCTCGGCCTGGTGCGCCGCCAGGTGCTGGCCCGGGCCGGCAATACGGCTGCGCTTTACGGCATCGAGGCCGACCCCACGCCCCTGATTGATGGCCTGATCGAGGCGGCAACGGCGCTCAATGGCGCGTTAGAGGCCATGGCCCGGCCCCTGGCGGTGCTCTCAAAGCAGCTGGCGGCAATCCGCGACGAGGACTCCCATGAGCTCGAAAGCTCGCAACGCCAGCGCATCGAAGGCGTGCTCAGGAGCCTCAAACACCGCGCCGGCGTCCCCATAGCCAACTGGCGCGCCATGCTGGACGCCCTCGGCACGGAGACGCCGGACGAATTCGTCGACTGGTTCGCCCTCGAGCGCGACCACGGCCGCGAGACCGACATCGCCATGCACCGCCACTGGGCCGACCCCACCCAACCCTTTGCCGAAACCGTGGCCCGCACCGCCCACGGGCTTCTCGTCACCTCGGCGACACTCAGGGACGGAGCGGGCGACAATGAGGCCGACTGGCGCGCCGCCGAGATACGCACCGGCGCGCTTCACTTCGAGACCCCGGCGATCCGGGCGCTGGCGCCCTCGCCGTTCGATTACGCCGCCCTCACCCGCATCATCGTCATCACCGATGTCAACCGCGACGATCCCGGCCAGGTCGCGGCGGCCTATCGCACCCTGTTCACCGCGTCAGGGGGCGGCGCGCTTGGGCTGTTCACCTCGATCTCGCGGCTGCGCGCCAGCCATGAGCGCATGGCGCCGGCGCTCGACGATGCCGGCATTGCGCTCTATGCCCAGCATGTGGACGGCCTTGATACCTCCACATTGGTCGACATCTTCCGCGCCGAGGAGGACTCGTGCCTGTTGGGCACCGATGCGGTGCGCGACGGCGTCGATGTGCCGGGGCGGAGTTTACGCCTGATCGTGTTCGACCGGGTGCCGTGGCCACGGCCCGACATCCTCCACCGGGCACGTAGAGCCCGCTTCGGCGGCCACGGTTATGATGAGATGATCGCTCGGCTGCGCCTTAAACAGGCCTATGGGCGCCTGGTGCGCCGCGCCGATGACCGCGGCGTCTTCGTCATGCTCGACAGCCGTATGCCCAGCCGCTTCAAGCCCGCCTTCCCGCCCGAGGTCGCGACCCAGCGCATGGGCCTGGCTGACGCCGGCCGCCTGATCGGCGAATTCATTGGCAATGATGCCAAGGAGTAATGGCAAGGGTAGGAGGTTGGGTCAGACTGGCTAAGCGTTGCCCTCGGTGGGACCCACTCCTGAAAACGAGACGATCACGGGATCTGGCTTTTTGCCCATATAGGTTTCGAGCTCGCCCAGACATTTCTTGAGCCGGTTGATCGAGCGGATGTCCTGTCTGTCGATCCCTTCAATGCTGCTGATTCTGACCTCGACGAGATCAATCAGGGTTTCAATCGACCTTGGTGAAAAGCTCATGGCTACCTCCCATTCATTATGTGGTGGTCGCAATGAAGCGCATTGGATTTAAAAAATCGTAAACCGGCCGAATCCGTACACGATTTGTTGAAGGCGCATGGTGTGACAATTGTGCTATAGGGTAGTCTGATTGGTCGCCATAATAATTTAACCATTCTAACCAGCGATTTGATCCTGAAAACCAGGGAGGATTTATCGATGCATGATCTTACAAGAAAGACGACGTTCGTGATTACTGGCGCCATGGCGCTTTGCCTATGGAGCCTGAGCGCAGATGCCGACGCCACCGCCGATTTCTACAAGGACAAGACGGTTTCGGTCTATATCTCGGCGCCGCCGGGTGGCGGCTATGACGCCTATGGACGGCTGCTCGCCCGCCATCTGGGCCGCAACATTCCGGGCAAACCGACGGTGATCCCAAAGAATATGCCGGGTAGCGGCGGCCGCAGGGTCGCGAGCTA
>CBDUSV010000207.1:0-5525 GCA_965369885.1 uncultured bacterium | reverse complement strand
AGCCGCACGAAGTCCGTGGCGGTGGTCACCACTTGCGCCCCCAGGCTGTTGGCCAAGTCGATTATCTCCATGATCTCATCGGCTTCATAGGGGTGGTGGTCGGCGAATGTGCGCCTGGCTGCAATGCTACAGCCGATCTCGGCCAGGGTGTCGAAGAATTTCTCGGGCCGGCCGATGCCGGCGAAGGCGACCACCTTTTGGCCGGCAAGCTCGGAGGCTTCCGGGCCCGGCTGCAGCTGGGCCTGGAGGATCGGCAGCGGGCGGGAAGGGGGCTGGGCCCGGGCGACCGCTGGGGCGACGCCAGCACGGTCAGGGCCGACCACCACCACGCCATGGGCGCGCCCAAGGGCGGCGGCCAGGGTTTCGCGCAGGGGGCCGGCGGGAAGCAAGCGGCCATTGCCGAGGCCATAGCCGCCATCGATCACCACCAACGAGATGTCCTTGGCCAGGCTCGGATTCTGCAAGCCGTCATCCAAGATGATGACATCGGCGCCCAGTGCCGCCGCTTCGGCCCCGGCGGCGCGGTCTTGGGCGACCCAGCAGGGCGCCCGCGCCGCCAGCAACAGGGCCTCGTCACCGACATCGCGGTAGCCGTGGCGCCCTGGGTCGACCCCAAGGGGTCCCGCTTCGCCGCCGCCATAGCCGCGGGTGAGGAAATGGGCCTCGATGTCAAGGCCTGCGAGATGGCTGGCCAGGGCCAAGGCCACCGGGGTCTTGCCGGCGCCGCCGGTGACCACATTGCCGACGCAGATCACCGGCACCGGGGCCGTGGCCGGCGACGCCCACCATTGCCGCACCGCCACCGCGGCGCCATAGCCCCAGGCCAGGGGGGTAAGGATCCGGGGCGCCCAGCCGGCGTCCCGACCCTGATCCAGGTGCCAGAATTCAGGGGCGCGCATTGCCGTCTCGCGGCGCCACGGCGTTTGCGTCGATCGCGGCAAGATAGGGCGCGAGTTCTTTGAGGACGGCGTCGAGCACGCCGTCCTGGCCGGAGGCGACGCTCCGCGCCGCTTCAACCTGGCGGTCCCTTGCCACCGGATCGGCCAACAGCCCGGCCACCGCGTCACCGAGGCTTTCGGCGCCGGTGACTTCGATGGCGCCACCGGCGCTGCCGAGTTGGGCAATGGCGGCGCGGAAATTGTCCATGTGGGGACCGTGGATCACCGCCGCGCCCAGCCTGGCCGCTTCCAGCACGTTCTGGCCGCCATGGGGAACCAGGGAACCGCCGATAAAGGCGACCGGAGAGAGCCGGTACAGCAATCCGAATTCACCCAATGTATCGGCGACATAAATATCGGTCTGCGGCGTGATGGGATCGTCCGCGGCGCGGCGCGCGACGATCAGGCCGCCGTCCGCCAGGGATTGGGCGATGGCGGCGCCACGGCTGGGATGGCGCGGCGCGATCACGGTGAGAAGCCCGGGATGGGTGGGTTTCAGGCGCTGGTGAACCTGGGCGGCGATGGCATCCTCGCCCGGGTGGGTGCTGGCGGCGAGCCACAGAGGGCGGCCGCCACAGGCGCCGAGAACATGGCCCAGCGCGTCTTCGTCCACCGGCAGCGGGCGGGCGGCGAATTTCAGATTGCCGGTCACCTTGACGCCGGGCGCGCCGAGGGCGCGAAGACGGCCCGCCTCGTCCTCGTCCTGGGCCAGGCGCTCGGCGAAGCCGGCGAGCAGCGGGCGGATCATGCCGGGCCAGCGCCGCCACCCGACGAAGGATTTGGCCGACATGCGGGCATTGACCAGGATCATGGCAATGCCGCGGGACTGGGTGGCGCCGACCAGGTTGGGCCAGAACTCGGACTCCATCCACAGCGCCAGATCGGGCCGCCAATGGTCGAGGAAGCCGCGCACCCATTGCGGGCGGTCGACCGGCACATATTGATGGATGGCCCGCGGCGGCAGGCGTTCGGCCAACAGGTGCGCCGAGGTGACGGTGCCGGTGGTCATCAACAGATGGCACGCCGGGTGGTCATCGAGGATGCGTTCGATCAAACTCAGCGCCGACAAGGATTCGCCGACCGAGGCGGCATGGAGCCACACCAGGCCACCTGGCGGGCGGGCAAGTCCGGCGATGCCGCGGCGCTCATCGGCGCGGGCCGGATCCTCGCGGCCGGCGGCGCGGCGCCGCGCCAGGTAGAATTCTATCAAGGGCAGGGCGAGGGTGGTGACCCCGCGATAGAGCATCGGCGTCATTGTCGCCTGCTTGCCGCTGAAAGTGGCCGCGCGCTTTGATAGCCGGGCTCATCGCCGGGCTCGCCGGTGAGGCCGGGCGCCGGCGCCGGCATCACTGGCGTGACGCCCATCAGGCGGTCGGCCTCGAGGGTCACCTCATTGAGGCGGGCCTCGACCAGGGCGCGGGCCGCCTCAACGGCATCGGCATCGGCGTGGCGCGGAATCTCGATGGCCTCTCCCCAGACCAGAACGCCGCGGGTGAACGGCAGGGCGATGACAAAATGGTCCCAGGAATTGAGCACGATGCTACGCCGCGCCGAATAGGCCAGCGGCACGATGGCGACCCCGGCCATCCGCGCCACATTGACGATGCCGTCGCTGGCGCGCATGCGCGGCCCGCGCGGCCCGTCGGGGGTGATGCCGGCGCAACGGCCCGCCTTCAAGCCCTTGAGCATGGCGCGCAACGCCCCGGTGCCGCCGGCGGACGACGATCCGGCGATGGTGCCGATGGCAAAATGCTTCATGGTTTGGGCGATGAAGCGGCCATCGAGATGCTGTGAGATCAGCATATCAATCGCCACCCGGCGGTCCCAGGCCTTGGGCGCCATCAGCATGCGGCCATGCCAGAAGCTGAGCAGGAACGGCGTCCCCGCATCCCACAGGCGCCGGGGTATGTCGCCGCCTTGCACATCCCAGCGGCCGGTCACATAGACCAGGCGGATATAGGCGGCGCCAAGGGCGCATAACACCCGGCGCACCGCCCCGGTCCGGGTCATGGTTTTGAGAAATGCCATGGTCAGGCCCCCATCTCAGGCCTGGGCCCGTTCGCTGTCATCAATCGGCATCTGGCCGGCGAATTGCAGGCTGTGCAGCCTGGTGTAGGCGCCGCCCATGGCGAGCAATGCGCCGTGGGTGCCGGATTCGACGACGACGCCGTCCTCGACGACGTGGATGAGATCGGCGCCGGTCACCGTCGACAAACGGTGGGCGATGACCAGGGTGGTGCGGCCCGCCTTGAGGCGGTTGAGCGCGCCTTGCACCCGGCGTTCCGATTCGGTGTCGAGCGCCGACGTCGCCTCGTCGAGCAGCAGGATGGGCGCGTTCTTGAGCATGGCGCGGGCGACGGCCAGGCGTTGGCGCTGGCCACCGGAAAGCGCCAGGCCGTGTTCACCGACCATGGTGTCGTAGCCCTGGGGCAGGGCGGTGATGAATTCATCGGCGGCGGCGTCCTTGGCGGCGGCGATAATCTCGGCCTCATCACAACCGGGCTTGCCGTAGGCGATGTTGGCGCGCACCGTGTCGTCGAACAGGGTGATCTCCTGGGACACCAGGGCGATGTTGGCGCGTAGCGAGCCCAGACTGACATCGCGCACATCGGCGCCGTCGATGGTGAGCCTGCCGCCGTCGACATCAAAAAAGCGCGGGATGAGGTTGAGCATGGTCGACTTGCCGCCGCCCGACGGTCCCACCAGGGCCACGGTGTTGCCGGCCGGCACGCTGACCGTCATGCCCTTGAGCGCCGGTTTCCCCGGCCCGTAGGAAAACCGCACATCGGTAAATTCGATGGCGCCGCCGGTGACCTCAAGGGTCTTGGCGCCGGGTTTGTCGCGGATCTCGGGCTCCACATCCAAGACGGCGAAGACGCGCTGCAGTGCCGCCATGCCTTCCTGCAGGTTGGCGTTGAGCGCCGCCAGGCGCTTCATCGGCTCATAGGCCAGCAGCAGGGCGGTGACGAAAGACATGAAGTCCCCCGCGGTCTGGCCGCCTTCGACCACCTGCCAGCCGCCATAAAGGATGACGACGACAATGGCGACACCGCCCAGGGTCTCCATGATCGGATGGGCGGCGGCGCGCACCCGGCCCGCCTTGTAGAGCAGCTTGAAGATGGCATCGATGCGGCTTCGCGCCCGGGCGGTCTCATAGTCCTCCATGCCGTAGGCCTTGATGTGGCGCGCGCCCTGGAAGGTCTCGTCGAGCACGGTGGTGAACAGGCCCATCTCGGTCTGGGTGGTGGTGGAGACCCGGCGCATGCGCCGGCCTATCTTGATGATGGGCATAATTGCGGCGGGAAAGGCGAAAAAGGCGAAGGCCGAAAGCACCCAATCGCGCGAGAACATGACGGCGACCAGGAAGATCAGGGTCAAGAGATCCTTGCCCATCGCCACCAGCATGTTGGACGCCGCGCCGCGCACCAGATTGACGTCATTGACCAAGTGCGAGATCAGCTTGCCGGTGGAGTTTTTCTGAAAAAAGGCGAGATCGGCGCGCATCAGATGGGCGAACATGCCGATCTGTAGATCGGCGGTGACGCGCTGGCCGATATAGTTCATCAGCACCGCCTGGCCATAGGTGGCGAAGCCCTTGACCACGAAGACCACGAACACCATGGCCGCCACCACCACCAGCATGGAGCGGTTCCTCTCGACGAAAACCTCGTCGATGATCGGTTTCATCAAATAGGCCAGCGCCGCCGTCGCCGCCGCCACCAGGGCCATGCAGACCACGGCCCAGACCAGGCGGGCGGCATAATTGCGGACATATTCCCGCACAAGGCGCCCGAGAAGGGCCTTGGTGGCATGATCAAGCGGAAGTTTTGCCCCGGTCTCGGCGGTCAAGGCGTTGATGTCCTGTTGCGTGTTGGTGCCTGGGTTCAACCGACAAGGCTAGCACGACCCCGCCCCCACGGTCCATGGAGCGCTGGGGGGGGTAGTGCATCAGTTTGAAATATCTTTCCGGATCATTCCTCGCGGCTCTCCCACATGAGGGACAATCCAATTACGATGCAGATAATGAGCATCACCGGGGAAAAGAACACCCAGCACGCGATATAGACAGCCAGCCCGATAAAGCCCTGTCCACCCGCATACGCAAACAAAAAAACAGCCCCCCTAAATGCCGCGATGCACAACCATATAAAAATCCCCAAGGCTAAGAATGCAGCCACTACGAGCAGGATTATTAGCCATGGTTCCATCTCAATTCACATTTCGTTTCTTGTAGGGGCCTCGCTTCTTAGGCTCCTGGGTGCTGGCATCAATCAGGGCCACAATATCCTTCATTTCCCAAAGCTTGTTCGTGACACCGGCAGCCATAGCCGGAGTGACCCGCAACGTCTTATGGATACGGACGAAGTTGTACCAAACAAAGTAGAGCGCCAGGGCGTGGCAATGGTTCCGAACCCGTTTAGAGAAAGCGTTCGTTAACCGCGTGAACCGCCTCATGCTCATTCTCATGGTTAGGTTCTGGCGCTCGACGTAGGACGTGCTGACGTGCCTGGGATCGGGCTTGCCTTCAAAGCGTTCCTTGCGGGCTCCTACGCATACCGGCGGGCTGTACCGTTTATCTGCATCCGG
>CBDUSV010000206.1:0-5536 GCA_965369885.1 uncultured bacterium | reverse complement strand
CCGGCAAAAATACGAAGCGGCAAAATCCATAGCGCCACCGATAAGACCGCGCACAGAATTTCAAATGCCGCGTAATTGACCATGCCTCGTCTCCCTCGGATCATGTCTTCGACAAAGATCAACCTGTTGGTGTCGATGTGCTTGGCGGTCCTATCAACCTGTTATTGTCAATCCGCTTGGTGGTTTCGATCCGCTTTTGGTTTCCATAATCCTGTTGAATATTCAATTACTTAGATTTAGAACTAATTATCAAACCCTGTCAAGCCCTGTTTGGGGCCCACTCCGGCCCATTTAGGCCTTTTCCGGCTTTTTCCGGGCTTTTCCGGGCGATTAAAGAATGTGAGAAAAACCCGGCTCGCAACAAAACCCGCCGCCATGACGGCGGCTCATCACGGCCATGGCGCCGATTGCCAGGATCGGGGCCCCCGGATCGGGGCCGAATAGGTCTGGTGGGACTTGCCGCTATGCCGCGCCGATTGCCATCGGCTTTTGGGGCCGTGTCATGACGCTTGCGCCGGCTCCTCATCGCTGGGCATGAGCGGCGATACGTCGATCGACTTGGGCTCGGTGATGCAGGCTTCGCGGCAGAGCGCGCATCCGGTGCAGATATCGCCGTTGATGACGGGCCTGACACCACCTTCCCATTCGAGAGCGCCCGGCACCGGGCAGGCGTGGGCGCAGGCGCCGCATTCGGGGCCCTGATAGGGCAGGCAGGTTTCGGTGTTGATCTCGACCCGGGCGAGGCGCGCCGCATCGGGCGGCGTTGGCCGGTCTGGGTTGGGCAGCTTCAGGACCCCGGGTTCGCAGGCCTTCACACAGGGCCAGTCCAGGCACAGCTGGCAGCCGCGGACGACCAGGTCCATCGCCGGGGTGGCGGCGACTTGGAGCCCATGGCGAGGTGGCAGGGCGAACAGGACGTGGTGGGGGCAGGCCTCGATGCACTTGTCGCACCGCGTGCAATCGAGCAGGAAATCCAGTTCCTTCACCGCGAAGGGCGGGCGGATCCAGTTTCTCGCCCGCCGCGCGGCCCTGTCGCCGGCCACATCGAACGCCAGCTTGGCGGTCTTGTGGGCGCCGTATTTAAAAAAATCCCGGCGTTTCATTGCCGCCTCAAGTCCTGTCTTTGTTGTCATGGGCGCCGCGAATGCGCCCGGTCACCGTACGCCGGTACTGCATGATGGAGACGCCGACCAGCAGCAACACGATCAACCCGGCAATGATGCCGCCCGGCCCCACCGGGCCCGGTTCACCGATGCGCAACGGGAAATCGACAATGTATGGCTCTCCGTCCACGTCGAACGCGGCGGAAATGATGTAGTCGCCCGCCTGGTGGAACATATAGCCCTGGCGGAAGACATTGTCGTCCGGCGGCTGAACCCCGAGTTTCACGCTGTCAGTGTCCATGCCCAGCCATGACAACCACGAATCCGCGCGCACCCGGAACGTGACCTTGCCCTGGTACGGCACCCCGTCCTTGATGCGCGAGGCATAGAGGTTGATCCTGCCGGGCTGGTTGGGCTTTGGAAATGCCGGGAAGGCCATGTAGGTCACCAGATAGTCGCCGATCTGGACTTCCGCCTGCATCGAGGGCGGGGTGTTTGAATCGGCGCTGAGGCTGTAGGCGGGCCGGCCCAAAACGTGGTGGGCGTCAGCGATTTCAACCGGCACCCCCCAGAAGATCAAGGTCAGACATATCAGCGCGATGGTGTTCGAGGACCTCTTCATCGCTCAAACCCCTCCTCTTGCGGCTCGCACCCGTGAGCCATCGACGATCCAGATCGGCTTGGACGGGTGCGGGCAGACCTCGACGCACAAGCCGCAACCGACGCAACCGGGCTTGATAAAGGGCCGGTACTGGTTCCACATCTTAAAGGCAATGGCGGCGTTGCCCAAGGGACAGATGCTGACGCAGGCCCCACAGATGCCGCGATCGACCCACGGGTAGCATGCCGTTTGGTCAATCTCGGCGGTCCCCATATCGATCTTAAGGCGGGGCGTCACAGTCAGGGCTTCGGTAGGGCAGACCTCAATGCATTTGTCACACAGGATGCAGGCTTTTTGCTCGGCGTCGATGTAAGGCGTATTGATGGCGCCGCCGCCGTCGCGGGTATGGAAGCGGATGCAGCGCGGCGGGCAGACCTCTCCACACAGCCCGCAACCGATGCACGCCGCGACGAAATCCCCATCTGTCGTGAGCGCCCCCGGCGGGCGCAGATAGTTGCGCACCGGTGCCGCCCTTCCCGGCGCGAGCAAAGGCGCAAAGACATAAGGCATGGCGCCGGCGGCCAGGAAAACAGCGGTTGAGATGAGTTTTTTCAGCACTCCCCGGCGCTTCATCACGCCACCTCGCCGCGTTGTTCATCGCTCTCGTCATCACTCTCGCTTTGATAGTGCCGGCCGAGGTGACCCGGACCCTGGGCCGGGAAATCCGTGGGCCGGACGATGAAGGTCATGGCGTCGGTCGGGCAGATGGCGATGCAGGCGGCGCAATTGGTGCACTCCTGGCCGAAATCATCGCCCATGGGGTCGAGCTCGAACTCGCAGACCGCGTTGCATTTGGCGCAGTCATTGCAGGTCTCGGCGATGCGGCGGATGCGCACCATCCGGTAGCGCCCGAGCAGGGAATACAGCGCCCCGCCGGGGCAGAGATAGCGGCAAAATCCCCGCCGCGCCACCAGCAGATCGAACAGCAGAGTGGCTAAGAAAAACACCGTGCCGGCGCCGAAACCGCCCAACGCGATGCCATAATACAATTCACGGCCAATGATGGCGGGGGGGTAGACCGCCGCCACCAACACCGAACCCGACATCGCCGAGCCGATCAGCCCCAACGCCAACACCGCGTATTTGAGACGCTTGTCGAAGTGGCGGTTGCCAAGCTTCACGCCGGCCCAACGCAGCCAGGAGGCAAAATTGGTGTTGAGCTCATAGAGAAACGTCGCCGGACATATCCAGCCGCAGAAGATGCGCCCAAACACCATGGTCACGGCGATGGGAATGAGGGCGGTGAGCAAAAACGGCCAATAGAGCGTGAACCCCGCCGCCGACTGTCCAAGCGCCGCCAGCGGGTCCGAAAGCTTCAGCCCCCAGAAGGTTCCCGACCAGGTGTTGCCCTTGACCGCGTCCAGGCTTTCAGCCGGATTGCTGGTGAACGGCGCGGTCAGCGCCTCCATCACGTCGTAGAGGCGCTTCTCCCCGGGCAACAGCAGATCATAGGCATGGGCCGCCACATAGGTCTGATAGATATGCAGGAACGGCAGCAACACCAGCATGGCGAAGACCATGCTCAATGTGACCCAGCGCAATTTGTTCAAGTGGCGCCAGAGCACGAACGGTTTGTGGTGCGCCGCGCTCATTTCTTCCGCCTTCCGGCATCTATCCGCGGTCGGGCATGACGCGGATCGCCTGGGGCATCTGGATGCAGGACCGCTCGCAGAGCCCGCAGCCGACACATTTGTCGGTGACGTGGGGCTGCTCCATCATTCCGACGGTGATGGCGACATCGGGCAGCGGACAGGCCCGGTAGCACACCCCGCAGGACTTGCCCTGGAAGGACAGGCAGAGGTTTTCATCGACCACGGCGTGGCCCATCTTGACGCCGTCGAGGATGGGCTCGAGCTTGCGCGCGATCGGTTTGATGGCGCCGGTGGGACAAACGTCGCCACACTTCATACAGAGAATGCAGGCTTTTTCACGCGGGATGATGTAGGGCGTATCGATTGAGCCAAATCCGTTTTCCAGGCCGAAATACTTGATGCACCGGTTGGGACAGACTTCGCCGCATTGGCCGCAATGGATGCAACGGCTGAGGAATTCTTCTTCCGCCAGCGCCCCGGGCGGGCGCAGGTAACGCAAGCTGGGCCGGTTGCGCGCAGCCCGCGCACCGCCGCTGATCAGCGCCGCCGAGGCGCCCGCCGCCATCACCTTGAAGAAGTTTCTGCGTTTCATCGAACAGCAATCATGTTCAAACATCCGGCGGAGCACGGCCCCACCCGATGTTTGGTTCGCTAGCCGATTTTCTCGATCCGGCAGGCGCTCTTCTTGAAGTCCACTTGTCCGGAAACCGGATCCCAGATCCGGCTGGTGGTTCCGTTGGCCAGCCACTTGTTTTTCTTGGGATCGGCGCTATCGGCCACCGAGAGATTCCACGGCCCGAACATATAGCCACGCGGCACATAGTTGCGGGCCGGTTTGACCAGGGAGTTGGTGCCGACCTGGGCGCGCGCCTCCAAGGAGCCACGCCTTGTCACCACACGCACCTTGTCGCCGTCCTTGATGCCCAGGTCCTTGGCGTCGGCTTCATGCATTTCAACGTACATTTCCGGCACCAACCGGCGCGTCGTCGGGCTGCGGTTGGACTTGGCGGTATGAAAATGCTCGTACACCACACCGAGGCCGAACCAGTAGGGATACTTGTCCTTGGGAACATGCTGCCAGCCTTTGCCACGATGTTCCTCATCGGGCATGTCGGGGGTCAGTGCCCTGTCGCGGACCTTCTTGATCAGGTCCATGTGGTCGATGGTATATAGGTCCTTCTCGCCCTCGGCGCCAAACCGCATCAATTCCTTGGTCAGTTTCTCGCGGTCGCTATAATCCTGGGTTATCAGCTTCATATGCACCTTGCCGTCCTTGGTGCGGAAGTAGCCATAGGGTTTATTCTTCCAAACCCCTTCCTGCAGCATGAAGCGGCGCTTGGTGCCGCCGTTCTGGGCGGATTCGTAGCTCGGCGCCGGCCACTGGATGCCGCGCAACTCCTTCAACTGCTTATAGGGCGTGATCTTGTCCAGCTTCTCGACTTCCAGGATGCCGGTCAGGTCGGTGTCGGTGCCTTCCGACGCCCTGAGGATATCGCGGAAAATCTCTTCCGGGTCAAAGAAGCCGTCCTTCTTGCGCTGGTAGGGCAAGACCTTATCCATATCGAGGCCTAGAAGCTTGCCGATCCCCTTGGCCTTGTCGATGACCATGTCGAGGTCCGGACGGCATCCTTTCGGCGGCTCGGCGGCCTTTTCGCACAGATTGAGGCGGCGCTCCGAGCTGATATAGATGCCCGGGACCTCGCCCCATGTGGCGGCCGGGAAGATCACGTCGGCATAAAGATTGTTGGGCGCGTGGCGATAGATTTCCTGAATCACGTTGAAGGTCTTGGATATCGCCGGTCGCACCAGGTTGTACAGGTCGGGCAGGTCGATGTGGGTGGCATAGACGAAGAAGAACGCCTTGACCTCGCCCTTGAGCGCCCGTTCCATCATGCCCACGGCATATCCCGGGTTCTTGGAGTTCATGGCATTGATCAGGTTCTTCTCCGGCACCCGCCAGGCCTTGGCCATTTTCTTGCGGTGCGCGGTGTTCTTCAAAGGCATGTTGAAGGGCAGCCGTCCGGTCAAGCCACCGGTGAAGCGCTCGCCCATGGCGTTGGGCTGGCCGGTCATGGAGAACGGGCCGCAGCCGGGCTTGGCCAGATTGCCGGTCAAGGTCAAGAGATTGATGATCGAGATGACGTTGTACTGGCCGTGGATATGCTGGTTGTAGCCGATGC